>CALZXH010000074.1 GCA_945830055.1 uncultured Prevotella sp. | reverse complement strand
ATGGCAGGGAGACGAAGTATATGAATAACAATACTTCGGTAAATTTTTACCGATAATTTTAGATTTAACGTGAGTTCGACGAATTCAGAACAAAGTGAGTTGTGTATCTAATGTAACGTGAGTTCGACGAATTCACATGATTGTTTTGCCATGACTGCTTGCTGATGATTTGTGCGCACAATTCGTCGAACTCACGTTGTATTAAAAAAATGTAGAGTCAAGTGGCAAAACGTTTATTTTCTTTTCCAGTCCCCTCAGATTCAGTCATTTCAACTATCGGCAGGAAGACGATTCAAGCACAATATCATCAAAAACGACCACTATTCGCAAACAAGAAAAAGAAGAGAAGGATTGGGAAAAAAGGGGAAATAATCTCCTGCTATACAAAAAAATAATCCGTAACTTTGGATTCGCCAATAAATATACGCCAGTTTACGAAGGATATGACAAAACGTGAGATAGCAAAACTGTTTGAGGACAGGAAAATACGTACCGTATGGGACGATGAAGCGGAGAAATGGTACTTCTCTATCGTTGATGTGGTTGGAGTGTTGGCTGATAGCAAAGATTATCAGACAGCCCGAAAATATTGGAACAAACTGAAACAACGTTTAAAAGAAGAAGGATTTGAACCGGTGACAAATTGTCACCAGTTGAAACTAAAGGCTGAGGACGGGAAACTCCGATTGACCGATGTGGCTGATACAGAACAGATTTTCCGTATCATCCAGTCTGTCCCTTCCCCCAAGGCAGAGCCTATCAAACAATGGATGGCGCATGTGGCAGCAGAACGCATCGACCAACTTCAAGACCCGGAACTGAGCATCCGGCAGGCCATGATAGACTACAAACGTCTGGGCTACTCCGACAACTGGATAAACCAGCGCCTGAAGAGCATCGAGATACGTAAGGACCTGACGGACCAATAGAAACTTCACAACGTGGAAGAGGGCATACAGTATGCCACCCTTACTGACATCATCTATCAGCAATGGGCAGGCAAGACAGCCAAGGAATACAAACAATTCAAAGGCTTGAAGAAGGAGAATCTGCGCGACAACATGACCAACGAAGAACTGGTGTTGAACATGCTGGCAGAACTTTCCACTACAAGCATTACCAAGTCCAAGAACCCTCAGACCCTGGAAGACAATATGCAATGTGCCGCTGATGGTGGTGATGTGGCAAGGGTGGCACGTGAACAACTGGAGGCCAAGACAGGGCGCAGTGTTGTTTCTCCCCTTTCAGCCAAAAGATTCTTTGAAGGCCAGGAGCCCAAAGGGGAAATAGAGGATGATAAGAATATAGAAGAATAAAGGGGGTATATATGAAATATAGTACATATAGATATAAACGCGAGTTCGATGAATTGACGTGAACCTTTAAGGAAGGGAACAGCATTTTGCAATGCCACTGGGAGGGCAGTTTTTTAACCTGCCCTCCCAGTGCTACGCCCTCACACGGAACTGTCATTATCATCAAACTATTACAGATAGCCTCTTACCCACATCAGTTTATTTCAAAACAAATTGTCTTGCCAGTGCTTTCGATGTCGGGCATGGTAATGTCGAGGGCATGGGCTGTCTGTTTCCATGCAATTTTCCTGGAGGTTCCCAGCATACGTACCTTCTTGATCTTCTTTCCGTCCATCTGCGGCGACTTGCTGCCAAGTGCCCGGATAGTAACAACCTGTGCAGTAGGGAATCCAAGTACAAAGGCATAAATCTTTCCATTCTTTTGTGTAAAGCGTATGTCTTTTTCACTCAGCGCCTCCTGCAGACGCTCGTTGTCTCTAAACGAACCTGTGTTGGCAGTCTTGACCACTCCCTCGCCATATACCTTCCAGGGACGCGAACCGAATATACCCTCTCCGTGGATATCGAGCCATGCCTTGAACTCTTGCAGAAAGGCAATCTCCTTGTCATCGATGCTGCCGTCGCCGCGCACCGGGATATTCAGGAGCAGATTGCCGTTTTTGCTTACTATATCCACGAAAGTCTTGATGATGCGTTCTGCAGTCTTGTATCTTCCCTTCTCGTACAGTCGCCGATTGTAATGCCATGAACCGATACACATGCAGGTCTGCCATGGACGTGGGGATATGTCGGCAAAAGCGCCTCGCTCACAGTCCATCACCACCCCCTTCTGCTGTTCTTCCGTGAGGCGCTTGCTGTTGATGACAGCCTCATTCCTGCCCCCGTTCATCCGCATGCTGCGATTATACATGTGGGCGGCAATCTCCAGTCCATAGTGCTCCAACGGCAAATCCTTCTCATCGTCAAAATAGAGCAGGTCGGGGTTATAGTCATCTATCAACTGCTTGCAGCGCAAGAACCAGGTCTTGGCAAACCGGGGGTTCATCTCCGGGATTCTCTCTGACCACACACGGTCGTTGGCCTGATGCCAGGCAGCCATCGAGTCGATACTGGTGAATCCACTGGGTATCACCACGTTGTATCCGCCGTAAAAGAGTTGCGGGTCGTAGCCTTCCCACCATTTTCCCTTGCCGTCTTCCTTGGTACGATGGTAGGCATCATAGCGCACGCCGGCCTTTTCGCCCGTGGCATCGTAACCGTAGGCTGTCTGGAACCAGTGCCAGGCGTGGGCGGAGTGGTTGCTCACGCCAAAGCGCAGTCCGTTGCGGCGGGCGGCTTTCTCGAATTCTCCCACTATATCGCGCTTAGGTCCCATATTGACCGAGTTCCACTCATGATATTTCGAGTTGTAGTTGTCAAAGTTGTCATGGTGATTGGCCATGCACACAAAGTAGCGCGCCCCCACCTCCTTATACATTTTCACCAAGGCTTCCGCATCAAACTTCTCTGCCTTCCACAGGGGTATGAAGTCCATCATGCCGAATTCAGACGGATGGCCGAAGCGTTTGCAATGCACTTGATACTGCGCCTGGTCCTGCTGATACATGGAGCGCGCATACCAGTCGCCTTCTTCCGGTACGCATTGCAGTCCCCAGTGTGCCCAGATGCCCAGTTTGGCATCGGCAAACCATTGGGGAGCCTGATAGTTCTCGGAAAGCGACTGCCATGTAGGTTCAAAGATACCTTTTTCGATGGTTGTCTCGGTCTGTGCGCAGACGGTCTGCGAAAGCACAGCCATTGTCAGGATAAACACTTTTTTCATTCGTTCAGCAATATAATGGTTATCCTGCCGCCGTAAGACACCTATCATCTTATGGTAGCAGGATGAATACTTTCAGTACGGATGGTTATCTCCCTGCCTTCAACATCCTGTTTGCCCTTACGCCGTAGGCGATAATCACGAGGAAACAGATGAGGGGAAGGACGAACGACACATTGACGGCGGGATAGCCGAAGAGTGTCTGCTGGTCGATGATGACTCCCTGCAAAGGCGGCATCAACGCCCCGCCCACGATGGCCATCACCAGGAAGGCGGCACCGAGGGTGGCGTCGCGGCTGTCCACATTCTCCAGGGCTATGCCGTAGATGGTGGGGAACATGAGCGACATGAAGAAACTGATGCCTACAAGACAGTAAAGTCCTCCCATGCCCACGATGAGGATGGCTCCTGACGTACACAGCGCGGCTCCGCACCCGAAGATGGCCAGCAGCAAGCGCCCGTTGACATACCTCATCAGGAAGGTGGAGATGAAACGGCTGCACAGGAACATCGACATCGCCACGATGTTATACATCTGCGCCGTGGCCTTGTTGATGCCCAGGTTGTTGGCATACTGGATGATGAAGGTCCATGTCATGATTTGCGCCGCCACATAGAACACCTGCGCTGCCACACCTTCCCGGTAGAGGGTGTTATGCCACAGGTTCTTCAAGGTCAGCCTTATACTATGGTCATCGCCCTGTGCGCTCTGTTCTTCGCCCTTGGTCTTGGGCATACGGGTCAGAGCTATGATGACGAACATGACCAGCACCACGATGCCGATAGCCACATACGGATTACGGATAACGGCAAGGTCGTGCAGTCGGATGCCTGCCTTCTCGGCTTCGGAGAGTCCGAAAAAGATAATCTGTCCGGCTTCATCACGATGGTCGGAAACGAGTTGGGGCAACACGATGAGCGAGGCCACCGCCATACCGCAGAGCGAGCCCATGGGGTTGAACGCCTGGGCAAGGTTCAGTCGGCGAGTGGAGTTCTCCTTATCACCAAGAGAGAGGATAAAGGGGTTTGCCGTGGTTTCAAGAAATGCCAGTCCGAAGGTGAGGATATACAGCGACAGGCAGAAGAACGAAAACTTCTGATAGGCTGCGGCAGGGATGAAGAGGAAGGCGCCGATGGCATAGAGGGCGAGTCCCAGCAGGATGCCGCTCTTATACGAATACTTCTTGATGAAAAGTGCCGCGGGCACAGCCATCGTAGCGTAGCCGCCATAGAAGGCGAACTGCACCATCGAGGCCTTTGCAGCCGACAGTTCCATCACGGTCTGGAATGCCGCCACCATGGGATTGGTGATATCGTTGGCAAATCCCCATAGGGCAAAGAGCGATGTGACGAGGATAAATGTAACTAAATACTTGCGCGGTATCAGCGGAGTCTTGGTTTGTTTCATATCAGATGTCAGTAGTTGTTATAGATAAGGTAAAAAAGAAAAATCTTGTATCTTCTCGGTTAAGCCGTGCAATATTACAAATAAAATGGCAGAAAACGGCGATTCTTCTGTTATTTTTTTTTGGAAAATGTGTTCAAAGAATACCAATCCTATTGAAAGGTCCTTAATTGAAGACAGATGTCGGACAAAATATCCAAAAACGAGAAACTATATTTTCATCCCTACCTATACACCCTTCTACCCAGTGTATTATACAGAAAAGTTGACTTGAAAAGAATCAACTTTTCTGTATTAGAATATCATCCGGCTTAGCAGATGCTATTATTTCAATGCTTTAAACGACAAATGGATACAACAGCCATCAGAAGTGTTGCCCCGGACTATATTAGTAACCTGAAATACGCCCTCGGCATTATTATTATGCCCCACAAGGATAATATCGTTCAGACTCAGATTGGTGACCTCTTCCGTGCGAAGTGAACTGGCATATACGTTGCTGACAGTCAAAGCGGTAGCAGAGGCATAGTCAAAACTGTTGTTCCTCACAAATTTTGTCTTTGTCTTGCTTTTCAATTGCACTTCCCTCAACAACTCATCACCCTCAAGGTAAATATCAGCCTTGATGGAATCTGACGACGTTTCCCAATGGAATGTCTTTGACGGGTCGCTAAAACACAGCGCATCGGGCTTGAAGAGAGATGGCTGCCAAAGAACAATACCTCTTTTCTCATCAAGCAGGACAGTCTTGGATTTAACTACGATGTAGCGTTCCGTTTCACATTTGTCTCCCTCGCTATTCCATGCATAGAATTTCAACACAACATCCAAGGAGTCTTTATCTGTCAAAGGCGCACTATATATATAGGTGTAGTTGCATGTTTTCTCACACAGGTTGGTATCCTTGCACAAAACCTCACCGTAATAAGAGTCAAACGACGTAATCTGAAAACGGTTTACATAACCTTTATCGGCATAGAAGGACAAATCATATTTCACCTTGCCTCCTGCATCAATCCTTATGGTGTCCGACTTATTGGGGGTGACAAACACTGCTATTGGTGATACTTCCCCTGAATACTCATTGCACGAGACAAAGAGCAAAGACATCAGGCAGGTTTGTACGAGTATGGTAATATTTTTCATTTTTTACAGCCAAAAGGCAGTTGTCCGGCAAGCCGGACAACCGCCACTATTTAAAAGGAAAAGTATAGGTATAAAAGATTATTTACTTGAATTTGTAAACTCTTACCTTTGCACATCTCCTCGTTGTGGAACCGAGAAACATGACATCCGTTTCTGACTTCTCCATAACTATCTGGAAATAGCGGCCTTCAGGATATTCCGTCAGCAATTTGGCTGCCGCCATTTGCATTCCCTTGCCTTTGAGTCTCAATCCCTGATAGTCTATGTTCAGTTTCACAGTTGAGCCCGGTACATACTGTTCGCCATTGACCTTGTTGAGTTGGCGGATAAATCCCAAATATGTATCATATTCGCAGGAAATCTCACTCTCACCGAGATACACCAAGTCATTCATGTTCATTCTCAACTCTGTCTTGGCAGAGAATGAGTTGTTCTTCGTCAGAGTGCCGCATGAGGAAAGCCCCAACAGCAAGACGAATAGCATCAATATCTTATATTGCTTCATACCCGTTATTAAAGATTAAAATAGTAAGACAAAGTGAAACGCACTTGATGACCTATTTTCCACTGGCTTTGGCTCAAATCCTTCTGAATCGACTGGATAGTCATACCATCTTGTGTCATGGTACCATCTCCTACATGATTGTACAGGGTATTGACACCGTACTCAACTCCAAGAGCCAAAGGAAGATTGGCAATATATGCCTGCAGACCAATAAAAGCACCCAATCCCACCTTGAACTGGGAAGCAGAAGAATCCTCATCGCCTTCCTCGGCACCCTTAGAACCGAAACCGATAGGAAGATCTCCACCTACATATACATCCAAAAGATTGTTTCTGCTAAAATGATAAGCCACTCCAGGATAGAACATGAATGAACTCTCGGAGACAGAAGACTTGTGACCATCATAGTCTGAAGAAGTACTCTCTTTCCACCACTCCAAACCTAAACGATACTCCAACCTGTCACTCTGCATATATTTGATATTGATAAGGGGGGCACAACTGAATTTTTTAGAACCTTTGCCAAGATTCTTGAACATGTCGGTCGTTGCACCGAAATAAATACCAAAGTT
This sequence comes from uncultured Prevotella sp., assembly GCA_945830055.1. Taxonomy (GTDB): domain Bacteria; phylum Bacteroidota; class Bacteroidia; order Bacteroidales; family Bacteroidaceae; genus Prevotella. Next base: position 4,171 of record CALZXH010000074.1, on the reverse strand, counting down.
ACCCGCCTGAGCCCGGTTACCGGTTCTAATCACTTTTGATGAATTCTCACCTGTAGTAATCTGTGCCTGAACTGCATGAACTCCAAGGCACATGAACAACATTACAATTAACTTTTTCATACAAATTTAGTCTGCACGGAGAGCCTCTACCCGTACACATATTTACCAATTTATCAATAATTCACAATGAAGACTCACCATATACAATGGCATTATGAACTATATTCACGTCACAAAAGTAAACATAAATGAGATAACAAAAAAAAAAAAAACGTTAATTATAATTAACCGAAAACATCTAAAAATCATAAAAAAAGGGCGATAATTGACAAAAGGCATACCCTTTTTGCAAAAAAACATTCATTCCAGAGGAAGAACGAGACACATATCCTAAAAAACTTGCAAAACATCACATCTTTTTCATGGGAAAAATCGTACATTTGCCTACGAATCGTACGAATGGAAATACAGCGGGCGTATAAGAAATGTTCTGAATCCGGGAGGATGAAACGCAAAAAATACGGCAAGAACCTGAGTTTATAGGAGTACTTCTGAGAGAAACCTGCGCTGCAAAACAAACATGCCATGAAGAACAACATTGCCATCAGATACCTTTTGAATAACGCCATACTGACTATGGCCTGCTCTTTGATTGTAGGATTCCCCACATTCGCCGCATCACATGCTGCCCCCCAAGAGACAATCACATTGCACCCTTTTACTACAGGACAACGAATGCCTACCAACCAGGTGCGCCAAGTGTATGAAGACCGCGAGGGAATCATGTGGTTCGCCACATTCAGGGGATTGGCAAAACACGCTGACGGGAGGCTGAGGATTTACCGTACCAACCTGTTTACCCCCGACCTTCTACCTTGCAATAATGTGATTTGCGTGTGCAGGCCACGATAAGACGTGACAAGAACCACGCTTCGGTGCTTATCTGGAGTCTGGGCAACGAGAATCCGCTGACCGACATCTGCAAGCAACTGGGCGAGTATGTCAAGCACGAACTGGACAGCATCCGGCCTGTATGCTATCCGCAGGTGGGCAGTTATTTCAGGAAGTTCAACTAAGACTTCCCCCGGGTGGCGGATATCTATGCACCCCACTACCCCACCACAGGCCAACTGGGCAACTTCTACCAGCGTGCCGACCGTCCCGTCATCTTTACGGAATACAGCCACACACTGGGCATATCGCTGGAGGATCACGACCGCCAGTGGGAGATTATCGAGCGCACGCCCTGTCTGGCGGGGGGCAGCGTGTGGGAATGGGTAGATCAGGGCATGCCGTTCTCCTGCTCGCCCAAGGAAAACATGTTTGGCTACGAGGAGAAGGTATATACCTCAAAGACCGGTGGATTCGAGATGTACGGCAACAAGGGCACCGACGGACTGCTGTATGCCGACCGCACACCGCTGCCCAACTACTACGAACTGCAGCACAACTATGCCCGGGCGGCGGTGACAGACAGCGTTATCGCCGTGGGCAAGGAGCAGAAGGAAATCCTCCTGCACATACGCAACCGCTTTGACTTCCTGAACCTGAAAGGCAACGCCGTCTTCAGATGGGCGCTCACCGAAGACCGGGACACCGTGGCGCGTGGCGCCTTCTCGCCCGAATGCGAACCGCATGGCTCCACTACCTACCCTATCGCCCTGGCATCTGCGCCCGATACGGAAAGGATATGCCTCCTGAACATCGAAATCCTCGACAACCAAGGACTGACGTTCCACCGCCAGAGCATACGAATCAACCCTGCCGGTCTGACCCGGCGGCTGCTCGACGCGCTGACCGAGAGCACCGCCAACCCGATGGAGATGATTCAAGAGGGACCGATGATACGTGCGGGAAGAAAAGCCACGCTGGCTGAGAAAATCAAGGTGGAGGGCGTGAGACTGGAGAAATACCTCATCCCATTATCCGCCGACAGCACCCGGGCGGGGATGATAGGAACGTGCATCCAGACGGAACAGGCGGGCAATACCTTGCACTATACCTTCACGCTGACTCCCGACTCCTCAGACACGTTCCTCTCAGAACTCGGCATCGCCTTCCTGCTGGACAAGAGGATTGACCGTGTACAGTGGATCGGACAGGGAATGATGCCCACCTACCCCGGCAGATACCGAGCGGGCAGATACGGCTTCTGGGCTTTGCAACAGGGCGACCTCTACTTCGAGGGCAACAGGCAAGGGGTGGATGCGGCGTGGCTGACCGACAGGAACGGCGAGGGAATACTGCTGGTCTGCGACAAGGGAAACGTAAGTTTCGAGCAGACCGACCAAGGTATCGTGCTCACCTATAACGTGGCTGTGTCGGGACAAGGACCCAAATTCGCACGGACGGCATTCCCCGTCATCGCAAAAGATACGGAATCTGTCCAAGGCGACTTCTATCTATACCATACGGATGCGGCCAAGCTGCCCCAGGTGCTACGCACGCTCTTTGCCCGTCCCGAGACAATAGCCGCGCCCTTCCGCCCGTACGAGACGCAATACGACACCTATCTGATGCGTTTTGAAGACATCATCGACCGCAGGCCCGCTACTTGCGACAGGTAGGTATCCTGAACTCCTGTATCTGGGAGGTAATCTCGTTGTCGCCCTGAGCCACCGCCACCTGGATGACTATCTCTCCGTCCTTCAGCCGCTTGCCAGCCTTGACGGTGGCGGTGTAGCGGATGCCGTTGCCCGGTGCTATGCACTCTACCTTGACCGAGGGGGATACAAACACATGCTTGCATCCCGTGGTCTCGATGACCGTGGGGGTAACGCCGAAGATAGGACGGTCGGAACGGTTCATCACATCAAACGACACCCTGCTCTCCTCGCCTGCCTTCAGTCTGCCGTCGCCGTCATTGTCAACAAACGAGGCGTTGCATATCTCTACCAGCGAGTTGTAACGGATGGTATATCGCTCACGGAGTGAAGCCAGTTGTTCCAGCGACACGCTCTCTGTTGTAATCGTTGTGGGGGGCACTGTGGAGCGCACATGGTACTGGGCTGCGGCAGGGGCAGAGGGCGCAGGCGACGGCTCGAACTCTATACGGTCGTCTCCGCTGTTGGTGGGGTCGAAGCCACTCTCGCCGGCAGCAGCATGCTGCGGGTCACGATAGGCGATGTCGCGCTGCTCCTGATACCGGGCATAACGCTCCTGCTGGGCACGGTCGGCAGCATTGCCCACGGCAGCACCCACCACGGCACCGCTTGCCAGTCCTACCAGCGTGCCCATATCGGCTCCTCGCGGACCGCCATTGATGCCACCGATGGCGCTGCCCACAATAGCACCTATCTGACTGCCTACATACGCACCCTCACCGGTATATGTACCACAGCTTCCCAGCAGCAGGGGGAGAGCCATCAACAGGAAAAATATCTTTCTCATCATGCTATCAGAATTTACGTGTTAGATGAATCAAAGGTATAGAAAATGGAGGACAAATAGTCATTTGCCTCCATATTTTAACACTTTTTGCAGCGAGGGGATGATCTCTGTCTATGGCTCAGCCTTTTTTCAATGAGTGGATTACCTGCTGGCGGTTCTTCCCGGCATCTACTTTGCAGCTCACGTGGAGCCAGTGGATGCCGTGGCAGTTGTGCTCCAGGATGAGCTGGTCGAAGCGGGTGTTGTCCATCAGCCAGCGCATCCATTCGCGCGCTTTTGCCACGGAGGGGATGCTGAGGTCGGCAGCCTCGCCCACCAGATGCTGACTGTTTGCCACGCCGCCTATCGCGTTGTTGAGCGCCTTGCAGCGGTAGCCGCTGGTCACCACGATGGGTCTGCCGACATGCTCGCGCAGGGGTTCCAGCACTTCGGCGCAAAGATTAGCGAGGTTACGGGTTACGGTTACGCCCTGGGCTGTTGTGGGGTCCACGGAGTTGTCGAGGCCTAGGCTCTCGGCGGTGGATGAGCGGGTAAATTCCCGCAGACTGAAATGTTCTGATAGTTTCATGTTGCTTTAAGTTTTTAAGGTTTTAAGGTTTAGGCACAGATTTTTTTGGCACGGAAGATTTTTTTGGCACGGATTACACGGATTAACACGGTTATTTAAGGCGTAGCCTTTTACTTTTTAACGTGAGTTCGATGAATTCACATGATTGTTTTGCCCTTACTGCTTGCTGATGATTTGTGCGCACTGACTGCTTGCTGATGATTTGTGCGCACT
>CALZXH010000073.1 GCA_945830055.1 uncultured Prevotella sp. | reverse complement strand
AGCGCACTCTCAATGGCAAAGTCACCGGGTTTGACGATGATGTCAGATGCAAAGGTGTTTGCTGCATGACAGAAAGCCAGGAATGCCGTGGCGAAAATAGTCTTTGTTCTCATAACCGTTCTCCTCTCGCTTCAACTCTCTTTTTCCATTCTTCACGCTCCTTGGTAAGGTCGTAGCCGCGCTTGCTCAGATAGTTGTTGATGCGCCCTTTGTACTTACCGAAGGTCTCGTGTTTTTTCTTCGAACTCTCAGCATCGATGGCATATTCCCTTGCTTCTTTGAGCCATGCCAGTATCTGCACTTTCTCTTCCTCCTTGAGTGAGGGAATCATGTCGAGTTGTGCCTTGTAGGTCACATTCACCACGTTATATGTCATCACGTCTTTCACTGTTTCTATCTCATTCTCATTGAGAAACAATGCCAACTGTGCGATAAAACCGAATCGGGTGCGGTACAGGTTCTTGTCCTTCAGGTTCTCGGCGTCTTCCTGTGCTTTCTTTTTGGCATCACCGGTTAGGGTAGATGCCAGTTTTTTCAGACTGTCTCTCTCTGCATAGATATCGTTCAGTTCAAAATATCTGTTGGCAACGATGTTGGTCACTTGGGTTCCTTTGTCAGTACCTTCTATTTCCAAAGCTTTTGTCACCTTGGCAGCGCGTCCCAATATACTCTGTACATAGTCTTCTGCTCTGCCTTCGCTTTTCAGGGTAATGGTCTGTGCATGGCTGACGATAACTGTCAGCAGCATCACAATAGTGGATAACAAATGTTTCATTGCATTATTTCTTTTAAGTATTTTACATTCTCTCCGTAGTTTCTCTTCACGTTGCGCACGTCATTGACATCTCTGCTTCGTTCTACAAACAGCCATCCGCTCCAGTCTATCTTGTCAAGTGCACGCTTGATTTTCTTCATGTTGATGGCCTTGTCATGTCTCAGCAGTACTCCGTCGGTATTGGTGGCATGTATGGCGCAGATACGGTGCTTGCCCAGTTCTTTCAGTTCCTTGACGATGTTCCTTTTGTGCTCGATGGCTGTCTGGAACTTATAGAAGATGCGTATGCCTTCTGACTGTATTTCTTGGAGCAGGGCGATATTGTCGGCTGCGCTCAAGGGGGTGTCAATGCCTATTACCATGCCGCGGGCCTTGGCCATTTCTCCAGCTTCATGCAAACGAGCCACTACCTCGCGCCTCAGGGGTAGGGAGTCTGTCCAGTTGTTGCCGCATCCCCCCAACGGCAGGAATGCTACCAGAGCCTCCATCCGCTCCATGGTATTGAGACAATCCTCAATCAGTTCTTTCCATGTATCTTTTTTGGCAAAGCTCTGTCCGTAGAACCCTGACATCGCCACGGCACCCACCTTGATGTTGAAACTGTCGGCATGGTGCCGGAATGTTCTGACCATTTCTGGATCACGCATTTTGTTGTCGAACATGGCTCTGTTGCCCAGTCCTCCCATGTCCATCTCCAGACCGTCGCATCCCAACTCGTGTGCCAGTTTGAACTCTCCCAACTTCTGTCTTTTCAGCACCATCCAGTCGCACACTCCTATCTGATAGCGTTGTTGGGCCTTTGCGGTGATACTGTGTGTCAGTCCGCCCATCGCAAAGAATAATGAAATGATGATAAATAGTTTCCTTTCCATATTATTATGACGCATCATCGGGGTTTTGTACTATATCGGTTTTGTTTCTTCTGTATTCCTTGGGTGTCATCCCATACTTCTTTCTGAAGCACTTTCCAAAGTAGCCTGCATCGCGGAATCCTACGGAATAGGCTATCTCGCTGATGCTTTCGTCAGAGTTCTCTATCAGCTTGGCAGCCTTGTTCAACCGAATCTCTCTCACCAGGTCAACGGGAGCAAATCCGGTGAGGCTCTTCAGCTTCTTGAAGAACGCAGATCGGCTGAGTCCGATGGTGTCGGCGATGGTATCAATATTGAAGTCATTGGCGTTCAGGTTGTTCTCAATGATGGTGTGGATGTCATGAACAAACTTGATGTCTTTTTTCACCAGATGCTGTTCATATTCGTCATCGTTGGTGGCTGTACTACTTTCCAGCGCATTCTGCAACACCATCTTGCGCTGGAAAATATGCTGCTCTTCCAACAGTTGTTCGATACGTGCCATCAGATAGCTCTTGCTGAATGGCTTGGTGATGAAGGCATTGGCTCCGTCCTTGATGGCTGCCAGCTTGTCTTCGTCTGTGTTTTTTGCTGTGAGGATGATCACGGGGATGTGGCTGATGCTGAAGTCCTGCCGTATGCTATGGAGCAGCTCCGTACCGTTCATTCCAGGCATCATCAGGTCGGTGATGATGATGTCAGGATGGTATTGGTAGGTCTTTTTCAGTCCTTCGTTACCTTCGTGGGCGGTATATACGTTGAACTGCTCGCCCAATTGTAACTGTAGCATGCGGCACATGTCGATATTGTCTTCCACCAACAGGATAGATGCACGCTCATCCTTTTCGCCTTGTGGCTCTTCTGCCTGTTGTTCAGTGACCTGCTGTTCTGTCTGTTGGTGAGCCATCCTCGCGGTGTCATCATCCAGAAACACCTCCACGTCGGCGTTGTCGAAATGGTCTCTTCCGGTGGGCAGCTGCACAATGAAAGACACTCCTTTATCCTTTTTGCTGTTCTCTGCCCAAATCTTTCCGTTGTGCATCATCACGTATTCCTTCGACAGTGAAAGTCCGATGCCCGTACCTGCAGGCTTGTTGTCGCTGTTGTTCTTGTCGTATGCCTGATAGAAGCGTTCAAAAATGGCACTTATCTGTTCTTCGGGAATGGATGCCCCGTTGTCTTCTACCCGTATGGTGCAGGTGTTGTCATCAGCCGTTATCGCCACGCAGATGGTTCCTCCCTCCTCCGTATATTTGAAGGCATTGCTTATCAGATTGTTGATTACGGTACCTATCTTCTCTGCATCGCACCACAGCATGACATGCTCCTTGGGCTTCTCGAAAGAGAAAGAGATGTTTCGCTCTACTGCCAGCATGTTGAAGTCATTCATCAGGATTTCGATAATAGCATTCAAGTCCACCAGAGATACCTTGAGTTTCATCTTGCCGTTCTGAATTTTCCTGAAGTCCAGAATCTGGTTGACCAACTGCAACATCTTGCGTGCATTGCGGTCGATGAGTTCCAGATACTCATGTCCTGAACGGCTCAGATTTTCTGATGCCTTCAGTTCTTCAATGGGACCGTGAATGAGCGACAGAGGGGTGCGCAGTTCATGACTTACGTTGGTAAAGAACCTAATCTTCAGCTCTGCCAACCGGTCGTTGACATATACTTCATTGCGTATCTTGATCATATAACTTGCCAGTCGGGCGATGCCATAGAGTGCAAGTATGCCCAGAATGCAATAGACGGAGATTGCCCACCATGTACTCCACCAGGGGGGGAGTATCCTTATCACCATTGCCTTTTCTGGCGACTTTCCGTCATCTACCTTTACCTTGAAGATGTATTTCCCGGGCGGCACGTTGGCATACGATGCGGTCCTGCTGATACCGTGGTGCCATACCGTTTCATATCCTTCCAGAATATAGGCGAAAGGCAACGGGTTATTGTCACTGAAATAGGGCGATGAAAACTCCACAGAGAAGTTTTGCATGTTGTGTTTCAACGTGATGATATCGGTGTATTTCACCGAACCCTCACAGATGGCAGGATCAAAATTCCATAGCGCTTGGTTAGCCACTTTGAAGTCGGTCACATAACTGGTGTAGTGCTGGTTGCTGCCTGCCATTACTGTCTTGGGGTCATACATCAGAATGCCTTCTCGCGTACCCACCATCATCCGTCCGTCCTGCAGGCAAAGAGATGTGTTGTCTTCTAACTTTACTTGAGGCCAGCCTGAAAACTTGTCGTAACTCTTGATATGCTCTGTACCGTTCTGCTTGCCTGCAAGTCCGGTCTCGGTACATATCCACAAATTGTTGTTGAGGTCTTCTGTGATGGAAGTGATAACGTCTCCCCCCTGACGCTCGTTGATGGAATAGGTCTTGAGTACCGGTTGCCTTTTCTTAGTATCATAACCCACCAGCCTGTTCAGTCCGTTGCCGAAGATGCCCATCCAAATTTCTCCACGATGGTCTTTGTAAAGGGTATAGATGTCATTTTCTGTAATGTTTGTCCCTACCTGTTCACGGTAAGTCTCAAATCTGATGTCTTCCGCCTTGCTGAAGTTGCCGTCAAACGACATCAGACCGTCTGTAGTACCCACCCATAGTCTTCCGTTGCGGTCTTCAGTAATAACCCTCACATCGGTATAGAGCTCATAGTGCGGATAGTGCTTGAAACCGTTGTGCTTGTTCTTGAATGTCACCTTGCCCCCATGATCTTCCAGCAGGTTCAGACCTCCGTAGAAGGTGCATACCCAAATGCGTTTCTTGCTGTCCTGAAAGGTGTAATATACGCGGTTGCTGCTCAATGACTGGCGGTTGCCGCTGATGTTCTTGTAGCGTGTAAACCTCAGTCCGTTGGGAGTCATTTCATCCGCTGATGCCTTGATTAGTCCGGAGCCTTTGGTGGAGAACCAAAGGTTGCCTTTGTCATCCTCCATGATGTGATATACAACGCCTACATCTTCTTTCTCAAACAGATGCTTCAGTCGCATGTCGCGTAAACCATAGCAGTAGAGCCTTCCTTTCCTGTTGGCAATCCATAAATCTCCCCCACGTGACTGGTAAATAGCCCTGATGCCGTTGTTCCCCTCTGCAGAGGTGTTGTGGGAGTCAGATGTTTCGGGGAAAACAAATCTGAAGTTATGTTTTGGAAAAGAGAGTTTATACACCCCGTTGTTGGTGGAAGACAGCCACAGCATTCCATCCGTGCTGTTGTCGATATCAAAGAAGTGGGGTGGGGTTCCTCCTTCTTTGATGGTTTCCATCTTGTTGATGCTTCCCATGCTGTGGCTTTTGCGGTCATAGTGCCAGATTTCTCCGTTGCGCAGCAGTATGAAAAGGCCGTTGGCATCAGTATCCTTGAATTTCATCTCTGCGAACATGCTGTCCTTGGGTAAGGCAAAGGTACGGTTACTGCCGTCAGCTGGGTCGTAATATACCAGCCTTTTCCCTGCGTTGTACAGCCACAGTTTGTTTTCCTTGTCAGTAAATGAGTGGGTGGTATGGGCAGCCTCTTTGCATACCTGCGTGCATGCCCCTGCACTGTTGATACAATAAAGGGCCTCTGCCGTAGTGTAATATACGTTCCCCTCACTGAGATTGATGGTGCACACAGACTGGTTGCCTTGCGACTGTAGCTTTCTGAACTGTCTGCCGGTGGTCAGGTCCATGATGTAGATGGTTCCTTTGGAAGTGCCGGCACACAGGTAATTACCCTCCCTGTTGTATGCCGTAAACTCCTCTTCGTTTCCCAGAGCGGGAATTATCTGGGCCTTGTTTGGCTTTACCACGATATAGGTGCGCAGGTCTTTGTCCAGCCAGAAGATATACCGGTCGGTTTCCTTCAGTACGTTTTTCTTCAGTTTCAGATTGTTATTGTCAATGTTTCCTGCAGAACTGTATATCTTGTTCAGCACCATCTTGCCGGTCTGGTCTGAGTATGCCTCAAACATGTCTTTGTTGCGGGTCAGTATCATCACCCTGCCGTTGGCTATTTTCTGTATCTTTATGACTTGCACGTTGCGTGACTGTGCCTTCAGCATGTCATACACATCATGGAAGCTCTCTGCCTTTTTGTTGAACAGGAACAGATGGTTGTCTGTATTCCTTACCCAGATATTGCCGTTGCTGTCTTCCACCATATTGCGTACTTTGCGGGGAGGAATGGCCGACTGGTTACTGCTTCGGGTGATGAAAGGCGTAAACTGGAATCCGTCGAATGAGCATAGTCCGTGCCATGTGCCGAACCACAAGAAACCATCGCTTCCCTTGTGGGCGCAATACACAGTATTGCTGGAAATGCCTTGGTTCATGGTGTAATGCTCCACGATGAAGTCGGGCGTTTCTGCCTGCAGCACAATGAAGTGGAAAAGCCATAATAGCAGCGTATGTAGTAGTCGTGTGATGCTTCTCATTAAGACGGTTCAGACGGGCACCGCATGGTGCTTTGTTTTATTGATGTTTTTCAGTTCTTGTTTGTTTCAGGTCCTTCCTTCTGTCTTTATCTAAGACGATGTATTGCAAAGATACGCCATATTTTTTTATAATGTGCAAAAATCCCAAAAAATCATTTGGACTGTTCCCGAAAAAACGTTAACTTTACCCTCGACATGAAAAAGCGGATGGATTATTCCTCTTTTGGGCGGTTCTTGCTTTTGGTCCGAAAACAGGTCATGGCTCTTTTTCCAAGGGGCGTCGGGCGATTTTCTGTTAACTCAAATTAACGGGAGAACCAGTGGCATGAATAGGTACAAAAGGACTTCCTTCTTGTCATTCTATCAGAAATTACACATCATAATATTTTAAGATATGGATAAAAGATTTTTAGCGACAGCGGTAGTGATGGCATCCTTCGGCATACAGTCGGCGCATGCGCAGTACCCGCAGATTACGGCTGAAGCAAAGGCTAAGTATGAGGCTCAGAACAAAGAATGGACTACTCATTCCGACTCGGCTTGGGCTGTGGCTTTCCCTATTGTGAAGAAAGAGGCGATGGAAGGTCGTCCGTATGTGCCCTGGGCTTCCAGACCCTACGATTTGAAACAGGCCAAGATTCCTGCGTTCCCCGGTGCTGAGGGTGGCGGTATGTACACAGCCGGAGGCCGTGGCGGCAAGGTGCTGGTGGTGACTAATCTCAATGATGACGGTCCCGGCTCTTTCCGTTGGGCATGTGAACAGGGTGGAGCACGCATCATCGTATTTAATGTGTGCGGTATTATCAATCTGAAAACGCCTGTCATTCTCCGCGCTCCCTATGTGACTATCGCAGGACAAACGGCTCCCGGTGACGGTGTCTGCATTGCAGGAGAATCCTTCCAGGTGGATACCCACGATGTCATTGTGCGCCATATGCGCTTCCGCCGCGGTAATACCAATGTGTGGAACCGCGAGGACTCATTCGGAGGTAATCCTGTGGGCAACATTATGATTGACCATTGCTCCTGTGAATGGGGACTGGACGAGAATATCTCTTTCTATCGTCATATGTTTGATATGGGCGACGGCAAACCCAAACGCAAAGTGCCTACTGTCAACGTGACTATACAGAACACCATTTCTGCCAAGGCATTGGACACCTATAACCATGCTTTTGGAAGCACCATCGGTGGAGAGAATACTACCTTTATGCGTAATCTGTGGGCTGATAACACCGGTAGAAACCCATCAATAGGATGGGGAGGTGTGTTCAACTTTGTGAACAACATCATCTATAATTGGGTTCACCGTACTGCCGATGGTGGCGAGTATTCTACCATGAGCAACTTCATCAACAACTATTACAAGCCCGGTCCGCTTACTCCCAAATCAAGCAATGTGGGATGGAGAATCGTGAAATCCGAGAGCCGAAGCAACAATCTGTTCCCTTACAAACAGTTCGGAAGAGTGTATGCTGCAGGAAATATCGTGGAGGGCTATCCTGAAATCACCAGGGACAATTGGGCAGGTGGTATCCAGACTGCTGACAAGGACGGTGACCTCGGTGCAGATGAGTTGGCGCTGATGCGTTCCAACGAACCTTTCGAGATGGCTCCCATCACCATTATCCCCTCTGACCAGACCTTTGACCGCGTGCTTGACAATGTGGGTGCCATGCTGCCTACACGTGATATCGTAGACGAGCGAATCATCGAGGAGGTACGTACTGGAGTAGCCTATTACGTGAAGAAACTGCCCAAAGAGAATCCTTATGGTAACACATGGGGAATGAGACCTGAGTCATGCAAGGAAGACGGCACATTCAAATACCGTCGTCTCGATAACGATTCTTACAAGTTGGGTATCATCACCGATCCTGCACAGATGGGTGGCTATCCTGAATACAAGGGAGAACCCTACAAGGATTCTGACAACGACGGTATGCCTGATGAGTGGGAGATTGCCAACGGACTCAATCCAAATGATCCGTCGGATGCCAACCAAGACTGCACCGGCGATGGTTATACTAACATCGAGAAGTACATCAATGGTATCAGTACCAAGACCAAGGTGGATTGGACAGACTTGAAGAATAACCACGACACACTGGCTGGCAAGACAAAACTGTTCTAAGTCATTCCCTGATTATTTGTCGGTACCATTCCGATAAACTGAAAAATCTTCATTCAAATAACTCGTTTATTTGGATGAAGATTTTTTTTGCAGGTTCTATTCACTGACGGTTGTTTGCGAGTCAAAATCCCTCACGGCATAATAGGCTTTCTTGGGCTTTAGATTCCTGTCGAAGAGCAAGGGGTAGTTGGACGTACCAAGCCAGGAATCGCGGTCGGAGAGATTCCAGAAGGTAACCAAACAATATCCTTATAACGGTTCACTACGGTGTAGATATGTTCGCGCAGTCGCCGGTAGAATACATCCTTGTTGACGAACTTGCCGCTCTGGTCATACATCATCCACTTGGCAAATTGGTTATGCCATACAAGACAGTGTCCACGCATAGGAATCTTGTTGCGACGGCACCAGTTGGCAATGCTGTCTGCATCCTTCCATTTCCATACTCCCTCTGCAGGATGCAGTTCGCCTGGCTTCATCGCATTTTCGCAAGTCACGCTGTTGTAATTGGCGAGAATGGTCTTCTGTTCTTCGTCAGAGAAGTTGCGTATGTTGAGTGACACGCCTACCTTGAAGTAGTCTTTATAGGCGTCTTTAAGTCCTGTCTGTTCATCCTTGTTGAGGATAGCCATCATAACGTCTGCATACCGACGGCCGAGTATGCGGTATCCTTCTGCTGTGAAATGCAGTTTGTCGGGCTTGCCAGGACAACCTTGCTCTCATTGTTTTCCCTATAGTATAAAAACGGGGAATATGCACCAGCATATTCCCCGTCCTATTATTTATTTAGTCTTTGTCCTGCCAAGATTATTTGATGGCAACAGTTGCACGACGGTTGTAAGATACAGGAGAGAGGGTGTTCACACCACCGGCTGCATTTACTTCGATGTTGTCACGGCTTACGCCCAACTTCACCAATTCGTTAACAACAGTAGCAGCACGCTTTTCGCTCAGAGTCTGGTTGAACTTAGCGCTACCGGTCTTGCTGTCAGCATAACCTGTTACAACAATCTTGCTGTTGTTTGCCTTGGCAACCTCTACGAGGTCTTTCACGTTCTGGATATCCTTTCTGGAAGCAATCTTGGACTTGCCGATGTTGAAGAATACAGAAACGGGAGCTGCAACGATTTCTTTTACAGTCTTCACTTCCTTCACGGGCTTCTGGTTGGCTATTACGTTCTTCAGACGGTCGTTCTCAGTCTGAGCATCTGCCAGCTGAGCGTTGAGAGCGTCAATCTGAGCCTGAGAAAGAGCGCGGAGAGCTTCTACATCGGGAGTCTTGTTCCAGGTAGCTTTACCCAGGTTGTAGGTCAAACCAACCTCAACAGAAAGCTGCTGATCATGAGTCTTCAAAGGACTGGTGCAGCATCCGTTACCAATAACACCGTCAGATGTGGGCTCCAGTACGTTCCATGCAAGTTCCAGGTTGATGGCAACCTTCTTGCTCAAACGGAATTCGTTCAGGATACCCAAGCCCAGGTTAGCTGCATATGTATCAGCACTCATGTTGCGAGCCACACCAGCACCGAGGTAAGGAATGAAATTCCAAACGCGGGTGTCGCTGTATCCGCAAATCATGTTGCTCAAGTTGAACAGCACTTGTTCGTTCAGCATCCAGTACTTGTTAGCATTGGTTTCCTTGTTGTCTGAAACGACAGAACGACCCCAAATACCATTGAACTTGGTACGGAGACCCAAACCAGGTGTAAACCACTTACCTACAGCTACAGAAAAACCGAGGTTGTTACGGAAGCCTTTGAAAGGACTCTTGCATAAATCAGCATTCGATCCATGCTCTTGGTCGCCGTAGAATGCAGTTCCGGCAACGTTTGCCTGGATAAACCAGTTGCTCCAGAATGAGTTGGTAGCAACGCTGTACTTCTCAACGGGCACGGTGTTGTCACTGTTCTGTGCCATTCCGGCTACAGAAACACTGGCCAAAGCCAAAATAGTAAATAACTTTTTCATACCTATACTTTAAACTCTAGTTAAACATTAATCTCACTTATATGTTCACACCTATCAGGTGCTTCTTTATTGCAAAGTTAGACAAAATTTTTCTAAGGAGGATGTTTAACCCTCTTTATTTTCTTAAAAGTGTCCAAAAAAATTAGAAAAGTGGCTTTTGTTTGTATTTTTTATGCGTTAAAAGCACTTTTCGATATCTCGATGTGACAAAATATGAATGATTTTCTGACCGTCTGGGGTATAATTCACGTTTGTGCACGCAAACAGTCTGTTTATAATGCTGTCCATCTCGGCATCGTTGAGCACCTGTCCTTCCACTATGCAGGTGTTCTTTGCCATGTTCAATGCCAGATGATGGATGATTTCTTCCAAATTGCTTTTACCTGTTTCTATCACATCGTTCACCATGGTCTCCAACAGTTTTGACGGTTGTATTCCCTCGGTGCCGGCTGGTATGCCGTTGATACCGTAACTGTTTTGTCCCAGATCACATAGTTCAAAACCCATGTTGGTCAATTCGGGTAATATTTTTTGAAGTATCACATTGTCTGAGGGTGCGAAATGTACTACCTCAGGAAACAGCACCCGTTGCGTGGCATGAGGATGCTGGCGGTCGATATATTGTTCGTATTTGATGCGTATGTCTGCACGCTCCTGGTCTATGATCATCAGTCCCGACTTAACTGCTGTCATGATGAACCTGCCTTTGTACTGATAGTGGGTTGGCGCTTTATCAGTGATGATGCTGTCTGCCACAGGGATGTCTTCTTCGTTATGTGATGTCAGCGGCACGTCCTCAAAGAGTTCTGTCTGCAGGGGTGAGTTCTGGTCGGTGAGTACTTGTGTGTTATCCCATTCATTGGCCGACTCTTCCTCACTTTTGTGCACTTCACTTTTCTTCAGGCCATTATAAAGCGGTTGCCACGCGCCTGGCTGGGTGCGCTGTTCGCTATGTTGCTTGAAGGGGTTATATGAAGTGTTGACAGATACTGTGGGCATTTCCACCTGTTGTATATCCCCAAATAGAGGTATTTCCGGTTTTCCCTCTGTGTCGAAGTCGATGGTGTCAAGGTCGCAGAAACTGCCGATGGCATCCTTGACCGTGGCCATCAGAATCTGCCAGATAGCCTGTTCGTTTTCAAACTTTATTTCTGTCTTGGTGGGATGGATATTCACATCTATATCCTCTGCGGGAACTTCGAAATATATGAAGTAGGGGATGAGCGTTCCTTGCGGAATCAGTCTTTCAAAGGCATTGAGTACTGCCTTATGGAAATACGGATGTTTCATGAAACGTCCGTTCACGAAGAAATACTCATGTGCACCGCGTTTGCGTGCAGATTCCGGTTTGCCTACAAAGCCGGTGATGGTACACAGACTGGTTTCTACCTTGACGGGTAGCAGCTCCTGACTCAGTTTTTTGCTGAATACATCTACGATACGTTGTTTCAGAGACGCTGCCCGGAGATTGAGTAGCTCCACATCGTTGTTATGTAAGGTGAAGCTTATCTCTGGATAAACCAATACAATGCGCTCCAATGCCGTCATGATGTTGCTCAGTTCGGTGGCATTGCTCTTGAGAA
>CALZXH010000072.1 GCA_945830055.1 uncultured Prevotella sp. | reverse complement strand
GAAAAGATGAAGAAAGTTTAAGTGAGAATAGGTTAGGATGCTAAAAAAAACATTAATCATATTGTTCATAATAAGGATTTGAGATTGTTTTAGGTTTTATAGAAGGTTAGGAAAAGGGGATGTGTGAAGAGAAATCTTGACACATCCCCTTTGATTTTGGAGCCATTGGGACTACACGAAATTATCCGCAGCCCCGAACCAAGACGGCAACATTGCCGAGCGTACAAAAAAAGACCTCGCTTCACAGCGAAGTCCTTTTAGTAATTTGATACTTTAAAAACAAATTAATCAACCATAAACCTTAACCATTAAAGTCAATACCTAAGGACCTGTGTCCTCGATTGACACTGCAAATATAGTTAGGTTCTTCAAACCATGCGTTCAAATTCCGTGAAAAGGGGTTTAAAATGCGCTATTATCACTATAAATCGACCTTTTTCACTTAAAACAAACCTATTTTTACACCTTTCACCTCAATTTTTCATGCTCTTTGCCGAAAAACAAGAGAAAAATCAGTAACTTCGCCTTCACATTTTCAGACAATCATGACGGAAGTAATTCTTATCATTCTATGCATCGCAGCCTGCGTGGCGCTTTTTTTATGTGCCAGGTGGCTCTATATCCGCAGCATAAGGATGAAAAACCGTCTGCAGATGAACTATCTATTCACCAATATCACCCACGAGATTCTCACCCCGCTCACCATCCTGTCATCCTCCATCGAACTGCTCAAGCCCAAACACGCAGAGAGCATCGCAGAGTACGACATGATGGAACTCAACGTGCAGCGTATCGTGAGACTGCTGCAGCAGATTCTCGAGACCAGCAAGTCGCAGTCGGGTGAGCTGAGACTCAAGGTAGCCAACGGTGACGTGATGGAGTATATCCACAATACCGCGCTCTGCGTAAAACCGCTGATGATGAAGAAAGGACAGCAACTCACCATCAGCTGCAGCCCCAAGAGCATGATTGGATGGATAGATCCGGACAAGTTAGACAAGATTATCTTCAACCTGCTCTCCAACGCAGCCAAATACTCGGGCGAGGAGGGGGAAATCAGTCTCAGCGTCAGTGCCAACAAGTATTTTGACCGCATATCCATCACCGTAAAAGACAACGGACCAGGCATGGACAAGCAGCAGCAGAAACACCTGTTCGAGCGCTTCTACGACGGAGATTACCGCAAGCACAGCGTCATTGGCAACGGTCTGGGACTGGCGCTGACACGCGACCTGGTTAACCTGCACGGAGGCAAGATACAGTGCGTCAGTGAGCCGGGCAAGGGCACTGCCTTCACCGTAGATCTGCCCATTAGCAAGAAGGCATTCTCAGAAGACCAAATAGACGACCAGCACACCATCAAGGTGAATGTACCCACCAGCATCATCAGCGACTATGCCAAAGTGAACGAAGAAATCAGGAATTCGGGCAACGAGACTCCTGACGAGGAGGCATACAAACTGCTTGTGGTGGAGGACAACCTGCAACTGCTGCTACTGATGAAGCAACTGCTGAAGACCCAATACCAAGTATATACCGCACGCGACGGCATGGAGGCTGTGAGTATCATCAAGGAGAAGGCACTCGACCTTATCATCTCCGACGTGATGATGCCCCGAATGAACGGCAACGAGCTCGTCACTTTCGTCAAGCAGACTCCCGACTATGCCCATCTGCCTGTGATACTGCTTACCGCCAAGGCGCAAGAGGAAGACAGGGAAGAATCGCTGCTCATCGGTGCCGATGACTATATCACCAAACCCTTCAAACTGAGCGATCTGCGCCTGCGCATCAACAATATTATAGAAAACCGCCAGCGCATACAGCAAGACTTCAGGCAACAGACACTGGAGGAAACCCAGCACAAGGCGGCCGCCTTGGTGGAACCCGACAACCAACTGTTGCAACAGGCGCTACAGTGTGTGCATAACCATCTGGACGATGCCGATTATGACAGAGAGGCCTTTGCTACCGACATGAACATGAGTGCCTCCACATTATATAATAAGCTGCGCTCGCTTACGGGAATGAGCGTAAGCAGCTTCATCCGCGACATCAGGATGAAGGAGGCAAGGCGCA
This sequence comes from uncultured Prevotella sp., assembly GCA_945830055.1. Lineage (GTDB taxonomy): Bacteria > Bacteroidota > Bacteroidia > Bacteroidales > Bacteroidaceae > Prevotella. Next base: position 9,678 of record CALZXH010000072.1, on the reverse strand, counting down.
TCATTACCGAGAATCCCGGAATCCGCGTAAGCGACCTGGCTTACCGTGTGGGATTCAAGGACCCCAAGTATTTCGCCACCATTTTCAAGAAGGAATTCGGCATCCAACCCAAGGAATTCATCTCTGAAGCGGCAGGAAAATAGAGTCACCCCTTATACTACCGCCTCAACGGCTATACTCCTGCCTCAACGGCGGCGTAGGCACAGCTGCAGTCCTGCAAAGGTGATTAGTCCGTTGAGCATCAGCAATTCATAGCCGAAGCGGTAGCCCGTGCTCTGCTGCACGGTATATTCCACCACTCCGCAAATCAGGGGCGATGCCACGCACACATAGGGCACCAGCCGGTCGGCTGCCGGTCGGCGACGGCAAAGCGCACAGGCAAACAAGCCCAGCAACGGACCATAGGTATAGGAGCAGAGAATATAGATGGCATCGATGACGCTGGTAGAGTTGACCGCCTCGAAGATCCAGATAAACACCACAAAGAGCAGGCAGATACCAAGATGGGCGCGCTTGCGCAGACGCTCGTCATCCTTCCGGTGGCATATATCCACGCAATAACAGGTGGTAAGCGCCGTGAGTGCCGAGTCGGCACTGCTGAACGATGCCGCCACAATACCGATGGTGAAGAGCACTGTGACCATGGCTCCCAGCGCTCCGCTGCCTGCAAACATGGGCAGCAGTTCGTCGCTCTTTGCAGGCAGAGCCACTCCCTGTTCACCAGCCAGCAGTACCAGCAGCACGCCCAACGAGAGGAACAACAGGTTGGCAGGCACAAAGGCAAAACCGTAGGTACACATATCCTTGCGCGCCTCTTTCAGGTTCCTGCATGTCAGGTTCTTCTGCATCATATCCTGATCGAGTCCCGTCATCACTATCACGATAAATATGCCGCTGACAAACTGTTTCAGGAAATGCCTGCGGTCCATCCAGTCGTCCAGTACAAAGATACGGCTGTAAGGGCTCTGCGCCACGGCTTCCACCGCCTCACCCGCTCCCATACCCAGCCGGTCTGCCACCTGGATGAAGATAAGTATCACCACCGTAAACAGGCAAAGGGTCTGGAAAGTGTCTGTCCACACCAGCGTCCGGATTCCTCCCCTACGCGTGTAGAGCCATATCAGTGCCACCATCAGGGGCACCGTGAAGGCAAAGGGAAGATGCACCTCATCGAACACAAAGCGCTGCAGCAGCATGCACACCACATAAAAGCGCACAGCCGCCCCCACTATCTTGGAAACGAGAAAGAACACGGATGCCGTGCGGCGCGCCACAGGACCAATCCGTTCGCCGGGCAGGGCATAGATGGTGGTGAGATTCATGCGGTAGTACAGGGGTAACAGCACCCATGCCACCACGAAATAGCCGGGGATGAAGCCCAGACAGGTCTGCAGGTAGGTCATGTCAGAGGTCAGCACCATGCCCGGTACCGACACCAAGGTCACGCCACTTATCGACGCCCCTACCATGCCGAACGCCACCATATACCACGGCGACCGGCGGTTGCCACGGTAGAAATCCTCGTTGGTAGTGCCTTTGGAGGTGAGTCGGCTGACGGCAAAGAGCAACGCGAAATACAGCAGGACAGTGGTAAGCATCAACATGGGGCACCAGTCTTTTGTATATCACAGAGCACCTGCAGCGCCTCCTCCACGGTGGCTACCCCCGTCACTACCATCGACCTCTTGCCCTTTATCTCGCGCAGGTTGCATCGTTTGGCGTGGGAAGCCATATACTGCAGTACGGCATCAAAGGCGGCACTACGGTAGTAGGGACTCTCGGGGTTTGACACAAAGACAGTGGTCATGCGCCCCTGTTTCAGTATAATCTTCTCCATACCCAGTTCCTTGCCATGGCGGCGCAGGGGCACCACCCGCATCAGTTCCAGTCCCACAGCGGGAATCTCTCCGAAGCGATCGACCAGTCGGGTACGGTAGCGCTCCACCTCATCGTCGGCAGTCAGTCCGTCGAGTTCCCTGTACAGCAGCATACGCTCGCTGTCGCCCGGCACATAACTGTCGGGGAAGCACATCTCTATATCGCTCTCCAGCACGCAGTCTTCCACAAAGTGGTCGGCAGAGGCACCCTGTTGGGCAGCCTCCTCGGCATAGAGGTCGGCAAACTCCTCGTTCTTCAGTTCCGTCACCGCCTGGTTCAGGATCTTCTGGTAGGTCTCATAGCCCAAATCGGCGATAAAGCCGCTCTGTTCCGCTCCCAGCAGGTTACCTGCACCACGTATGTCCAGGTCTTGCATGGCGATATTGATGCCGCTGCCCAGATCAGAGAAGTTCTCAAGAGCCTCCAGCCGGCGGCGCGATTCGTTGCTCAGTGCCGACAGCGGCGGTGCCAGCAGATAGCAGAAAGCCTTGCGGTTACCGCGCCCCACACGTCCGCGCATCTGGTGCAGGTCGCTCAGTCCGAAGTGATGGGCACCGTTGATGATGATGGTATTGGCATTGGGAATGTCGATACCGTTTTCCACGATGGTGGTAGAAAGCAGCACGTCATAGTCGTAGTTGGAGAAGTCCATAATGATTTTCTCCAGATCTTCAGGCTTCATCTGTCCGTGACCTATCGCCACACGCGCTTCGGGCACGTATTTGTGTATCGTCTCCGCCAGTCGGGTCAGGTCGTTGATACGGTTGTTCACGAAATACACCTGTCCGTTTCTGCTCAGTTCAAACTTGATGGCATCAGCCACAATCTCTGCGCTGAAGGTATGTATCTCGGTCTGTATGGGATAGCGGTTGGGCGGCGGTGTCTGCATGATACTCAGGTCGCGCGCACCCACCAGCGAGAACTGCAGGGTACGGGGTATCGGGGTGGCACTCATGGTCAGGGTGTCCACATTCACCTTCATCTGTTTCAGCTTCTCCTTGGTGGCCACACCGAATTTCTGTTCCTCGTCGATAATCAGCAGTCCCAGGTCCTTGAACTTCACCTGTTTGCCTATCAACTTATGGGTACCCACCACGATATCCACCTTTCCCTCTGCCAGGTCGGCAAGCAGGGCGCTGGTCTGCTTGGTACTTCGTGCCCTTGTCAGGTAATCCACCCTGACAGGGAAGTCCTTGAGCCGCTTGCTGAAGGTCTGGTAATGCTGATAGGCGAGTACGGTGGTAGGCACCAGTACCGCCACCTGTTTGCCGTCACAGGCAGCCTTGAAGGCGGCACGCACAGCCACTTCGGTCTTGCCGAAGCCCACATCTCCGCACACCAGACGATCCATCGGCCGCTGCCGTTCCATGTCGGCTTTCACGTCTGCCGTTGCCTTGATCTGGTCGGGTGTGTCCTCATACAGGAAGCTCGCCTCCAGTTCGTGCTGCATGAAGCTGTCGGCACTGAAGGCATGACCGCGCTCATGGCGTCTGCGGGCATAGAGCTGTATCAGGTCGCGGGCGATATCCTTGAGTTTCTTCTTGGTACGCTCCTTGATGCGGTCCCACTGTCCGGTACCGAGATGGCTCAGTTTGGGCGCCTCGCCGCTGTCCTGCGACTTGTATTTGGCGATCTTGTAGAGCGAGTGGATAGACACATAGATGGAGTCGCCGTTCTGGTACTGCAGTTTGATCATCTCCTGGTAGGTGTCTCCCTGCGGCATGCGCACCAGTCCTACAAAGCGCCCCACCCCATGGTCGATATGCACCACATAGTCGCCGGGTTCAAACTGCCTTATCTCTTTCAGCGTGAGTGCCACCTTGCCTCCCCTCGCCTTGTCAGAGCGCAGGTTGTACTTGTGATAGCGGTCAAATATCTGATGGTCGGTAAATATGCAGAGGCGTGCGTCATGGTCGATGAAGCCCTCATGCAGGGTACGCTCCACCGGGGTGAATATATCGCCGTGCATGTCCGTGGCTGAAATCTTCTGTTCTCCGTTGACCAGTATCTCCCTGAGTCGTTCGTTCTGCTTGGCGCTGTCTGCCAGTATGTAGATGCGGTAGCCCTGCAGCAGGCAGTTGGTGAACGTCTTGCCCAGCAGTTCAAAGTTCTTGTGGAACAGAGGTTGTGCCGAGGTATGGAACGACAGTTGTGCCTGTGCTTCTCCTCTCTTCCCCCCTGCCGCACTCAGGGTGATGCGCCTCAGCTCTAGGGCATCCCTCACAAAGGCGGCACCCGTCTGCAACACTCCCTCGCGCTGCAACTGCTCCATCCTCTCCTGCCTCTGCTGTTCGGGCAGTCCCTCCAACTGTTCTATCACCGCCTGTCGGGTGAATCCCTCCTCATAGGTCTTGTCGATGACCTCCCTCACATAGTTCAGGTCTTTGGTCACCAGCACACTCTTTCCCGGTTCGAAGAATGAGAGCACCGACACCTTCTCGTCCTTCATGGCAGCCAGTTCGGGCACCACCTCCACCTTGGCCTTGTTTTCCTTGGAGAGCTGGGTATCCACCTCGAAGGTGCGTATGGAGTCGATGGTATCGTCAAAAAAATCGATACGGTAAGGGTACTCGCTATTGTAGGAGAACACGTCGAGGATACAGCCGCGCAAGGCATACTGACCGGGTTCATACACATAGTCCACTTCCCTGAAGCCGTATTCACGCAGTGTGGCTGTCAGCGCCAGCGTGTCATAATCCTTGTCCTTTTCAAGCTGCACCATCCGGGTGTCCATTTTCTTCTTCGACACCACCCGCTCTGCCAGGGCCTCAGGATAAGACACCACCATCACGTGCTGTCCGTCATCCCCAGTATTCTGCATGGCTGCCAACCGGGTGAGCACCTCAGTGCGCAGTATCTCGTTGGCGGGATCCCTGTGGGCGTACTTCACCGCCTTGCGGAAGGAGGAGGGGAAGAAGAGCACCCCCTCATCGCCCAGCATCTGGTGCAGGTCGTGGTAGAAATAGCCTGCCTCATCGGCATCCTGCATGATGAAGAGCAGCGTCATGGGCGCTTTTGTCTGCAGGGCACCGAAGAGCAGGGGCACGGAAGATGCCACCAATCCGTCAAGCAAGACCGTCCTTACCGAACGGTCTTGCATTATCTTTGCCAATGCCCCCACCTGCGGTGAGGCGGCATAGAGTCGTTGCAGGTCTTGTATTGTCATTTCATTATCACCTTCTTGCCTTGATACAGGTAGATCCCCTTTCCGGGTACTGCCACCCTCATGCCTTGCAGGTTATAGAATACTGGATTGCTTTCGGCGGGTCTTGCCTTTTCCGTTATCTCCACACCCTTGATGGCTGTAGGCGCCGTAATGGGTTTGAAGCGTTGCAGACTGAGGTACAGCAGGTTGCTTGCCTTACCGCTCATGGACATAACAGCCTTTTTGTCGCTGCGGTCTATCACCATGCCCGTGGAGATACTGTCGCTCTTGTTGTACACCACAGAGGAACTGTCGTTGCCCTGCACATAACTCAGCACGGCGGCATCGCCCCAGTCGGCCTCAAAGGTAAGGGTGGCATCTGCGCTCATGCTCATTCCATAACCTGGGTAGTAGTAGAACACGTTGGTCTTGCCTGCGGTAAAGGTTAGTCCGTCGTAGAGTTCTGTCACCACCTTGCCCTGCTTCTTTGCCACGCGGCGGTCTGATTTGTCGGAGAATCCTGGCAGGGCATTGCTTACCGGATTGCTCCATCCGCCTCCGGGTTCCACATCAGAAGTAAAGTCAATCATCTCCGCAAGGCGGTAGGCACCGTAGGCGGGAAGTGCCACCGATGCCTCATAACCGCCGTTCCCCTTCAATGTAACCACCACATCATCCTTCAGGGCTTCGGCCACGACCACGCTCACCTCGCCGTCGTTGCTCACTTCGGCCACCACCTGCTTGCAGGGTTCTCCCCATACGGTGAACTTCACATCATCTATCGACTGGCCTTCGGGGGTGTGCAGTCTGTATTTGGGATAATAGATACTGCCGTCTAAGGCACCAATTATCATCTTCTCCAAGGAGGCCTTCAGCGGTGTGGCACTCCTCGTCTGCGGTATCAGATACACGGGCGAGTTCAGTCCCGAGGGCATCAGGTCCCAGCCGGCATACGAGGTAATGCCGCTCACGCCGATGTTGCCGTTGTTGATATCCAGGATATTCACATCCTTGAAGATACGCCATTGGGTACCGTCGATATCCATCTTCCTTATCCTGTTGGCAGGCAGGTTGGTCACCTCCACGCGTAGCGTGTTCTCGCCTGTCTTCACGGCACTGCCTATCTCCAGCTGGAAGGGGGCGCACCATGCACAGCCCACATACTGGTCGTTTACATACACGCGGGCACTCTCTCTCACGTCACCCAGGTCGAGCAGCCATCCTCCCTCTGCCTGCTGTATCTGCACATCGCTCAGGCAGAAGGTGGTGGAATAGATACCCGTTCCTGCCAGTTGTGCGGTCTGCTCGTCCAGCGTTTCCCACGACTGCAGCTTCGTCAACTGATAGCTATTGGTGATGAGGGGCGTTGCGGTGGCATCGAAGGTGAGCGTCCAGGGCTGTGTCAGTTCGATGGCACGCATGGTCACAGGTACCGTCTCTACGGGCAGTTCTTCATACGCTGCCGGAACAGTCCGATGGGTCTGCAATATCACCGACTCTCCCGACTTCAGGTTGATCAGTACCTCGTTGCCCTTCATCGAGGGTCGGGTAATCTCTCCTGTCAGGGGATTGTATAGGGTGATGGCGGCAAAATCCACCGCCAGGTTCACAAAGTCGCACACGTCATGGTCTTGCAGGTTGGATATGAAATAGTGGTGCCCATCGTCGTTGCTCCGGCGAATCATACGCAGTCCCAAGCGGGTGCGCAGCTCTTCGGGTGTCACATTACCTATCTGTGCGATGGTGGCATCGTCATTGCCATAGACGATGGTGGCGCCTTGTGCCTTCAGGGCTTCCAGCTGGGCGGTAAGGGCTGCGCTCAGGTGCTTGTCAACAGGCACTACCAGCGCCTTGTAGGCTGTACCGGCGGCAGTCACTATCTGTCCGTTCTCCACCTTGCAGCCCAGCAGCAGTGCCTCGCTGATATAGTCACAGTCCAGTCCGGCTTGCTCGATATTGCCCACGCAGATGGCAAACTCGGGCAGCTTGCTCACGATATTGTCGATAGGGAAAGTGAGCAGGCGGTTGGAGAACAGGGTGCCGCTGGTCTTGTGCCAGGCATCGCGGAAAGGCACATACACCAGCACGTCGTTGTCGGGCTTGCCCATCTGCAGGAAGGTCTGGCAACGCTCTATGTACTTCATCAGCTCGGGGGCATCGTGCCAGATGGTATTGGTAGGACTCATATCTACGGCTGCATAGAACTTCCAGCCGGGCCATGCCACATTGTCGGGGGTATAGGTGGTGCCATGGAAGAACACATGGTTCACGCCTGCCGCGAACATCAGGTCGAGGTCGGGCTTCATCTGCGACAGCGAGGTACGGAAATGCTCGGTGAGCCAGGTGAAGGTCTCGCTGGAGGTAAGCGGTTTGCCTGCCACGTGGGCGGCACTCGACGCATACTTCAGCGTAGAGAAGTCGCTGTAGTTGGCACGTGTGAATCCCTCGTCGGTGCGCAGCCCCTTGATACCGAAGTCGGTAAGTCCGAATCCCTCTATCTCGGGAATATCCACGGCAGCATAGAAGTCTATCAGGTTGCCGGGACTGCCGTGTGCCTGGTTACGGGTGAGCGCCCCATGACTGTGCGCCCAGTCGGTCCACTGGCGTGTAAAGTTATTGAGCAACATGTCGTGCAGCGTCTCGCGATAGTCAGCCATCACCTGTCCGTCCGTGTCCTTGCGTGTGCCTTCGCCCAGCATCTTGTCGATATGCTCTTCCAGGCGGTAGCCCCTGTATTTATAGAACTCATCAAAGATTTTCGGGGTCCAGTCGGCGTAATACACCTCGTAACTGTCGTTGAAGAAAGCCCGCGGATAAGCGGCTCCGCTCGTTTCAAAAGCCGTATCGAAGTTCTTCAGATAGTTGGCAACGGCAGCTGAGTCGAAATGGTCGAGCACATAGCCCTCGCCACCGGGAGCGGCACGCTTCACCTTCTGCAGGGTGTGCGAATTGTAGAGTGCCACCACCAGCCAGTCACCGGCGGGATATACCCTGCCCGGCACCTTTTCGCCCTGCACCTCTGAGGTAAGGTCTATCACCGATGCAGGGTTGTCTCCCTGCGGAAAAGCCATCACCTTGTTGAGCTTGGGCGTGTTGGCCTTGCTGGCAAGCCCTATGGCGCATGTCACGGCATCTGTGCCGTTGGAAGTAAATGAGACGGCGGTATATTCCAGTTTACCTGCCGCCTCGTTGATGCTCACCGAGGGACCGCCGAAAGGCCATCCCGTACCCGTGTTCATATCCAGGATAATGCCCTCCTTGTCAGCGGCGGCACGGGTATATTTCAGGGCGTTCATCCATGAGGAGGAGAGGAATGAGAGTTCGTTTTTCTCATTGCTCTGCACGCCATAGATGGGTGTCATCTCCACAGCTCCCATGCCAGCGGTGGCATAGTCGTTCAACCGGTTTTCCACACTGGTCTGTTCCAGGGCACTACCCATCAGCCACCAACGGGTTCCGGCCTTGGCTGTGGCGGGAGCATCAGGCCACTTGGGTGCATTCTGTGCCTGCGAAATGCCTGCAACGGCAAGCATGGCGGCAAGCGTAAGGGAGTAGATTTTCTGCATAGTACATTGAATTGAAGGGATGCCTAAGCGCTCTAATGCGGCATCTTGGATGATTATATCTACAAAGGTACAAGTTTTTCCGTTTATCTGTGAAAGAGAATTAAAAAATTTGCTGTACACTGCTTTGCCGAATAAAGAATTTAACGTACCTTTGCAACTTGTTATCAGATTTTTGAAAGTTATTAACTTCGACGGGGGAATTATCAAACCCCTCTAAAATTTTCAGGATGAAAGCATTTGAATTCAGACCGCGGTTGCTGGACACTCTCAAGCACTACGACCGCAAGACGTTGACGGCCGACCTCATGGCGGGCATCATCGTGGGCATCGTGGCTCTGCCCCTTGCCATCGCCTTCGGCATCGCCTCGGGCGTAACACCCGAAAAGGGTATCATCACTGCCATCGTGGCAGGTCTCATCGTGTCGGTACTGGGCGGCAGCAAGGTGCAGATCGGAGGACCTACCGGTGCCTTTATCATCATCATCTACGGCATCATACAGCAGTATGGCATGGAGGGACTGGCTGTGGCCACTTTCATGGCGGGCGCATTCCTGGTGCTGTTCGGACTGCTCCATCTGGGCACCATCATCAAGTACATCCCCTATCCTATCGTGGTGGGTTTCACCAGCGGTATCGCCGTGACCATCTTCACCACACAGATCAAGGACCTCTTCGGACTGAGCATCACCGAGGTGCCGTCTGACTTCATCGAGAAATGGGTGGTATATGCACAGCACATCTCCACCATCGACCTGTGGAGTGCCCTTGTGGGTGTGGTCAGCGTGATTGTCATTGCGCTCACCCCACGCTTCAGCAAGAAGATTCCGGGCTCGCTGGTGGCTATCATACTGATGACCGTGGTGGCACTGCTGCTCAAGAACTTTGCCGGCATCACCAGCATCGAGACCATCGGTGACCGCTTCTCCATATCCAACAACCTGCCCGATGCGCATGTGCCTGCCATGACCTGGGAAACCATCAAGGGACTGGTATCACCGGCACTGACCATCGCCATCCTCGGTGCCATAGAGAGTCTGCTCTCTGCCACCGTGGCCGACGGTGTGGTAGGCGACCATCACGACTCCAACA
>CALZXH010000071.1 GCA_945830055.1 uncultured Prevotella sp. | reverse complement strand
TGCGCTTGGTAGCGGCTGGCAGGGGTATGCTGACGGTATCGTTGTCGTACTGGGTGAAGCATTTGAGGGTAAGCGACTTGCCCTGTTTATGCACGCCTACCCATGAGCAGGGCATGTTGATATTGCCCAAACCAGCCACATCGCCGTCCTTGAGGTGGGCGGTATAGAGTTCCACCACGGTCTGCGATACGGGTCCGATGGCCCGCTGGGTGAGCGTATTTCTTGCCCACAGCAGTTGGTTGGCTGGCGAGGAGAGGATGCGCAGACGACCGTTCTTGAGGCTCCACTTGGTGTCGTCAGGGTTATGGTTCCACTGCCAGATGCGCTGCAACTGCCTGCCGTTGAAATCGTCGCTGCGCTGGTAGGGGGCATGGGGGGCGATGGTGTCGCATCCCGTGGAGGGCTTGAGCCAGGTGCGGGGTGCCCTGCCGGGATTGCCCGGCAAGCCTATCATGGGCCAGCCGTCTGTCCACGTGACGGGCATCAGATCTACGGTACGCCCCAGAGAATGGAAATCCTGCATCAGCAGCGCCCACCACTGTCCGTCAGGGGTGGACACGATGCCGCCCTGGTGGGCGTTGGCACAGGCGGTGGCTGCCGGTTGGGGAGGAAGGATGGAGATGGGGGTGCCGTTGTCCACGATGCGCCCCTTAACCTGGGTCATGGGGGCGGCATGGTAGCCGTAGGTTTCGTCGGCGGTGATGGTAATGGTCTCATAGGGTCCCCAGATGCTCTTGGAGCGCGAGCAGAGAGTGCGGCCGTTGGGCTTGTAGTCGGTGGAGATAAGGTAATAGTAGCCGTTGATCTTGTACATGTGGTGCCCCTCGCCCACTGCCGAACCCTCGGGAATAATTTCGCGCGCCGTGCCGGGTACGGGCTCGCTGAGGTCGGACTTGAGTTCGCAGCACTTCACGCTGCCATAGCCGTAGATGGCGTAAATCTTGTCGTCGTCGTCAAAAAGTACGGAAAGGTCATAAATGTTTCCCTTGACCCGCACATGCTGCCACGGGCCCTTGATGTCGGAGGCAATATAGGCCTGGAGACCCTTGCCGTTGACATTGGTAAAGACGTAGAACTTGCCCTTATGGTAGCGGATGCAGGGTGCCCAAACGCCCTGACCATACACCTCGCGCCCGTCGCGGAGCGAGAAGGCAGGGTCGTTGAAGTCGAAGCGGTCGAAGCAATAACTCACCTGGGTCCAGTTGACCAAATCCTTGGAATGGAGGATATTGACTCCGGGCACGGTGTGCATGGTGGTGCCGGCAAGGTAGTAGTCGTCGCCCACGCGGAGGATATCGGGGTCGGAAAACTCATCGTAGAAGAGCGGATTGGTGAACGTGCCGTTGCCGTTGTCGGCAGTCCATGACTGGGCATTCGCCATGGTTCCCATACCAAGGGTAACCACGAATAAGGCCAGTCGGCATATGTTGCTATTCATCTGTTGACGGTATTTTATATATACTGATTGTGTGAGGATTTTGCGCTATGCGGAGAGGGGTAATACATTATTATAATGTAGGCTGCACAGGCTTGAGAGTACCGTCGGGCAGGAACTCAAGTCTGTCGATGCATATCTCCCGGTTGTAGCCGGCATCCCACCCCATCTTGATGGCTTCGGGACGGGCAAAGCGGTGATACACTATCAGCCACTCGTCGGTACCGGGCTTCTGCAACACGGCATGATGGCCTGTGCCGTAGATGCCCAGTTCGGGATTCTGCTGCAGGAGCACCTGGCGCTGGGGCATGGCGGGTTTGCCGTCGCACACCAGGGCTGTAGGACTGTCGCTGATGAGGTATCTCACGCGGTAGAGCGCGCTACGGGTGTCGTTTTCCGACCAGGTGAAATAGTATTTGCCGTTGCGGTAGAACACGTAGGTGCCCTCGTTGTACTGGTACTTGGCTTTCTCGGTACGGTGTATCAGCACCTGGGTGCTCTTGATGGAGGTCATGTCGTCGCCCAACTCCGACACGGCGAGAAAACCGTTGCCCCAATACAGGTAGTACTTGCCGCTCTGGGGGTCTTGGAACACATCGGGGTCGATGACCTGACCGCCTTTCTCGCCCTGGGGCTTCTCGCTGAGCAGGGGCTTGCCCAGGGCGTCCTTGAAGGGACCTGTGGGATGGTCTGCCACCGCCACCCCGATATTGCCGTTGGCGGTATAGTAATAATAGTACTTATATTTCTTCTTGCCCACCTTCTTCTCGATGATGCAGGGTGCCCACAGTTTCTCGTTGGCCCAGGGGCACTGGGTAGTGAGGTCGAACACCACTCCCTCGTACTGCCAGTTCTTGAGATCGGCAGAGGAAAAGACCTTGGCATCGTGGTTGAGCCAGTTGCGCTGGCCGTCGGTAGTGGGATAGAGATAGTATTTGCCGGTCTTCTCGCTATACAGGATTTCGGGGTCGGCATAGAGTCCGCCGATGACGGGATTGTTCTGGTTGGGAGCCACATGCAGGTGCTGCAGACTGTCGCTCCACTGCTGCAGGCGCTCATACTCCTCACGGGTGAGGCGCATGAAGGAGCCATGTTGCGGACCGTTGACGCCCTCGATGTCGCGGGGCTGGGAGAAATTGCGCATGTACTTGTCGGCCTTGCAGATGCGGTAGCGTCGGGGTTTGGACGAATATTCAATATAACCTATGAGCCAGTCATCATGACCTGCCAACTGGAAGGCAGACACTCCCTCGCACTTCTTGTTGCCCTCGAAGTCGATGTAGTCATCATCCACAGGCGCGCTCCAGGGACCGGTAATCGAGGGGGCGGTGGAGGTGAAAAGACCGGGCTTGCCTCCCTCTTTCTTGATCATCATGTGGAAGAGGCTGTCGGTGGCAAGGTAGTTGATGTCGGCATCGATGGTGGCATACCCCCAGTCGAAGAGCAGTTGGGGCTTGGTGAGGGTGGTGAAACTCTCGTCGGCATACGAATAGTACATCCTGTCGTAGGCCTCTTCGGCGCGGTTCCACAGGGAGTAGTAAATCAGGTAGCCTCCCTTCTTGCCGTCAGACCAGGTATAGGTAGGGTCCCAGAATATCTGGGGAGCCCACACGCGGTTGATGGTGCTCCAGTCCTTATACACGTCGGGGGCGTCGGGATTGCTGAATATGGGAGCACCCTTGCGGAAATCAAAGGTGACTGAGGTCCAGTGTATCAGGTCGTCGCTCTTGAGCAGGTTGATGCCGTAGTTGTCCCATACCTTGCTCTTGCGCACGCACATGTCGGTGGTCACCATCAGATAGGCCTTGGCATCATGGGTGCGACAGATGTAGGCATCACGCGTGCCCCCCTCTATCTGTGCCAACTGCGAGGGCGAGAAGATGGAGTCGCCGTTGAGCAAATCATGATAATGCAGTCCGTCACGACTCAGGGCGTAGGCTGTCCACTCGCCTCTGCCGCTCATGTGACAATACAAATAGCCGTAATCCCCCACTACGGGATTCTGGGCCTCCACTTCCGTCATGCCGCCAAAAGCGATGACAGACAAAAGGCATGTCAGCAGTTTTTTCCTTATCTTCATAGTCTTAGATATTTTTTTGTTCTTGATATATTGTTTTTGTACTTGATATTATGAATCCTCGGATGTCGATTTTTTTGGTATATGGAGTATCGCTTCCATCATATCTTAAAACCTTAGATTATTAAATTGCGCCATTATGGGGGGAGCTACTCCATATCCACCACGGTTATGCCGGCTCCGCCGAACTGCACATGCTCGTCGCGACAGTCCACTACGTTGGGCACGGTGTTGAGATACTGCCGGATGAGCTGGCGCAACACACCGGTGCCCGTGCCGTGAAGGATACGCACCCTACTGATGCCTACCAGGGTGGCATCGTCGATGAAGCGGGCCACCACGTTGATAGCTTCCTCGCCACGCATACCGCGCACATCGAGGTCTTGCCTGAAGTTGAGTTTGCGGTTGTCTATCGTGTCACGGGTCATACGGCTGTAGGTGGAGACATAGGTGATGCTCTGCTTCTCCTGTCGGGGGGCATCGGCTGGCTCCAGCATCTTCAGTTTTACGCGGGTGCGCACGTCTCCAGCCACAAGTACAGCCTCGCCTCCCTGTATCTGCTCTACCTTGCCTACGGTATTCACCCCCTTGATGCGGGCATAAGAGCCGGCGGTCACCTCGCCCTTGGAGGAGGGGGCTTTGGGCTCACTGCCTTTGGCGGCAGCGACGGCGGAAGCTGACAACGCCTTCTGGGCACCCTCCTTTTTCCGCTGCTCCTTGCGCTGGCGGCGCTCCAGTATCTGGCGCATCTTCTTCTCGATGAGTTCGTCCTGGGCTTTGGTGTCTATCTGCAACACCTCTTGCTTGAACTCCTTGAGTTCCTCCCTGATACGGCGTGTTTCCTCTTTCTCGGCCTGCGACTCGCGTATCTCGCGTATCACATTCTCGATGCGCCGGTTGCTCTCTTCCAGCAGTTCCTTGGCTTGCTGCTGGGCTTTCTGCAGGATGGACTTCCGGCTTTTCTGCAGTTCTTCAATATCCTGCTCGTAGCGGGCTGCCTGCTCTTCGAGCGACTTCTCGTGCTTGCGGATGTTCTGGCGCTTGCCTTCCCAGTAACGCTTGTCCCTGACAATATCCTGCAGGTACTTGTCGCTCTGGATGTAGTCGGTGCCCACTATCGAGGAGGCCTCGGCTATCACCTCCTCGGGCAGACCCGTCTTGCGGGCTATCTCGATGGCAAAGGAGGAACCGGGGCGACCGATGGCCAACTGGAACAGGGGTCTCATCTCGTGCCGGTCGTAAAGCATGGCTCCGTTGATGATGCCGTCGTGCTCGTCGGCATAGTGCTTCAGGTTCTGATAATGGGTGGTGATTACGCCAAAGGCGTGCTTTTTGCAGAACTGCCCCAACACGCTCTGGGCGATAGCGGCACCTATCATCGGTTCGGTGCCTCCGCCAAACTCGTCGATAAGCAGCAGGGTGGCGCTGCCTGCCTTTCTCATCATGTTTTTCATATTCAGCAAGTGACCCGAATAGGTACTCAGGTCATCGCTGATGCTCTGCTGGTCGCCGATGTCTATCATGATGTCTTCAAAGATGCCAGCCTGGGAACGCTCACTCACGGGGATGGGCAAACCGCATTGCAGCATGTACTGCAACAGTCCTACCGTCTTGAGGCAGACCGACTTTCCGCCGGCATTGGGACCGGAGATAATCAGTATGCGCTGCCGGTCGTCGAGGGCGATGTCGAGCGGCACGGCCTTCTTGCCTTGCTTGGCGAGAGCCACCTGCAACAAGGGATGGCGCGCCTGAATCCAGTCCATCAGGGGGGCGTCGGTCAGCGAGGGACAGATGGCGCCCATCGCCTCAGCCACCACGGCACGCGCCTGGGTCATGTCTATCATGGCAAGAAAATGGCAGGCGTGCATCATATCTTCCACATAGGGACGGATATCCTGTGACACCTCTGTCAGGATGCGGATAATCTCCCGACGCTCCTCAGCCTCGAGTTCACGCACCCTGTTGTTGGCTTCCACCACCTGCACGGGTTCTATAAAGACGGTCTTGCCGGTGGCTGACTCGTCATGCACGATGCCCTTGACCTTCTTCTTCAAGGCGGGAGCCACGGGTATCACCAGTCGCCCGTCGCGCATGGCGGGGGTCACATCCTTGTCCACCAAGCCCTCGCTCTGCGCGCTTCGCAATATGCTGTACAGGGTGTGGGAGATGCTGTTGGCGGTCTTTTCCAGTTCGCGTCTCACGGCATACAACTGTCGGGAGGCGCTGTCCTTAATTCTGCCGTATTTGTCGAGTATCTGCTCGATCCTTCTGACGGGGATGCCGAAACTTGCCACTCCCTCTGCCAGGGCAGCCAAGGCGGGATAACGGAATCGGGGTGCCCTACCCTCCTCATCATCTGCCTCTTCCTGTTCCTCTTCCTCGGTGGTGCGCACCTTCCTGGAAATGGCAGCCACGGCAAGCAGCGAGCGCAACAGGTCAAACAGTTCCTCCTCTTCCAGATGGGTACCCTCCAAACGGAGGCGTTGCACACACGGGCGCACGTCAAAAAAGGTCTGAAGGGTGAAGGGCTCTGCCCCATCCTGCCTGAGCGAGGTGAACTCCTGCACCTGCTGCAGACGTTCGCTCACAACGTCATACTGGTCAGAAAAGGTGAGTTCATCTACCTGCTCACATCCCATATTGCTGACGCATTGCTCCTTGAGCATCCGCTTTATTTCGTCAAAACCTATCTTTTCTTCAAAATTTTCAGGATAAATCATGCTACAAATTTAGATATAATCTGCGAAATACCGCACCGGCAGCACAAAGAAATCATCATTTCTTTAGGGGATAGCATACACTTTTTATATTTTTCGGCAAAAAAGCGCCCAAATATTTGTTCATTCAAAAAAATCTCCCTACCTTTGCGCACGATTTAGCGACCACGTTTCGTATTGATTGGAATGCGCTGAACACTTCTGGAGAGATGGTAGAGTGGTCGATTACAACGGTCTTGAAAACCGTCGTGCTGAGAGGCACCGGGGGTTCGAATCCCTCTCTCTCCGCAAAAGTCAGCGTAACGAGTTGAAAAACAACAAGTTGCGCTGATTTTTCGTTTAAGGGTGCGCCAAATCTGCGCCAGAATTTTTTAGGTAATTGAACAAACGTCTTTAATCCACCGATATGATGGCTCTAAAAGATGTTAAAAAAATGTGCTCAAAATTTTGTAACGGCAAGAGTTCTGACATTGTGGGCTACACACCTCCCACTTTACATAAAGGTGTACGTTGGTTTGTAGATTTTACATCATTAGACCCAGCACGAGGTTTAATGCGTCGTAAGAGATACTATATCAAAGATAGTCTTAGCGTCTCTGAAAAGAAACGCAGAGCAAGCGAAATCATGGAGGTTCTTACAAAGCAGCTTACCCAGGGATGGAATCCTTGGGTAACAGATGATGAAAGTCGTGGTTTTGTGTATTTTGACAACTGCCTTGAACGCTATCTTGACTATGTTGACCGCATGGACAGAAAGAAAACGCGTCAAAGCTATCGTTCCAGGGTGAATATACTTCGTGAGTTTATTACATCGCAAGTTAACCCCATCAAGTATGCCTATCAATTTGATATTGGCTTCTGTAATGACTTCATAGATTGGATTTATCTTGATCGTGAGAGTTCTCCACGAACAAGAAACAATTACAGGGGATGGCTTTACGGCTTGGCGGAGTTCTTGATTGCTCGTAAGCACATCAACACTAATCCTGTGGAACATATCAAGGTGATGCCTGAACATGAGAAATACCGCAAGGACTTGACACCAGAGATGCTGAATCAAATGTCAAACTATCTGTGCAGAAATGATAAGTCGTTCTTTCTTGCCTGTCTGATGCAGTATTATACGCTCATACGCCCAGGCGAATTGAGTCACTTGAAGATTGGCGACATTTCTCTGAAGAAACAAACGGTGTTTGTATCGCATGAATTCAGCAAGAACCACAAGGATGCAGAAGTTGGCTTGAATAAAATCGTCATCAAACTTATGCTTGACTTGGAGGTGTTCAAGCAGCCGGATAGCTATTACCTGTTCGGCTCTGACTTCAAACCAAGCAAAGAGCGTATTGGTTCAGACCAATTCAACAAGCGTTGGAAAATTATGCGTAAAGCTCTAAAATGGAATGACTGTTACCAGTTCTACAGTTTGAAGGACTCTGGCATCCGTGACTTGGCAAATGCGCAAGGAGTGGTAGTTGCACGTGACCAAGCTCGACATAGCGACATCACTACTACCAACAAGTATATCCAAAAGCATGGAGTACAGCAGGTAACACTTGGCTTTGAAGGAAATCTTACTTACGATGACGAGGTGGAGTAAACTCACCTTGTTTATAATGCAAATGGTAATCATCTATCACCTTACAGGGCGTAGGCGATTACCATTTGCGTATTAAATAGCCTTTTTCTTTTGTAGCGTTGTATCTCTCGGAGTCTTATTCTCACAAATACAATGAGTGTCAATACTTTATACAAAGATACAACTTGTATACACAACGTATCTACGCTACATTTTATCCTTTATAAGCTTCCCACTCCACAGCGAAGTGTTACTGAGATGGTTGGCAAACAGACATCACAGCCCGATGGCAACAAGTTGCTATTAGGCTGCCATGACTGTTTGCCAAGGACCAAATACAAAGAAAGCAGCAATTCTAAACACAATCTATCAAGGCTTACGCTTAGAAGACTTGTATTTAGAATTGCCATTCACTTTGTTTGGACATTTGGTCTTGCCACTCGCAACACTTCACAGTTCCCCACCCTTTATATAAAACTTCTTCAAGTTCCACGAAATAAAAGAGGTTCTTAAAGACTTACCCACCCAGTAAAACAGACGACAGCTATTCTGCTTGATGAACAAAGCACCATTCTTGTCTGCAAACAGTCAAGAGAGGAGCATTGTTCCGCAGAACGTGTGACGAATTGAATTGTCAATCGGCAGAGCATCAAGCGAAGATCGATATGAACCGACCTTCATATTGCTGCTTTTTGATTGACAACACAATTCTAATGTCACACTGTAGCTGCTGACTGTTTTACGCCCACCCTTGGCATTGGAGATTGTTGGATAACCAACATTCCTATGTATGGGATATAAAGTAAGGGAAATGACTATTTTAGATTGATTTCTCCTTAACCTTGTTAGCGGTTCTCGACATGGATGGATATTCCATCTCTATATCATATTGGTGCAATATCCTATATATGTTACTTTTTCCACGGTAGCCAGTCCTTTCCATGATTTCCTTTACACTATAACCGGCTTTATACATGTTAATAACCAACTTGTATCGTTTCAATTTCCTATCCTCGAAGCTGTAGGAATACAATTCAGCCTCCAAGTCATCATGCGAAGCCCTATCTCTTTTGCTGAAAACTTTGCATATCAAGTTTAATGTGTCCGCCGTTCTTCTCTCAGGAAACAACTTGTCATGCGTGTCCAGTTCATCTGAGAGGGAAATAATGCGAATGTCCATCTTAGAACAATACTTGATGAAGAACATCATATCGTTGAAATTGTGAAACACATTGTCGAATGATGCAAACACCGCACTGTCTCCATTTGAAAGACTGTCAATGAACTTACACCACTCAATGCGTTTCTTGTCTTTGGTCTCTTCAATGTGAATATTGACACATCCATGACCTTTCATCAAATTGATGATTTCTGTTATATGCTCAAAGTATTGAGCCTTATTTATATAACCGATATAGTTCATATTATCTGTATTGCTAAGTAATATTGTCTGCAAAGATAATCATAAACCACTGAATTTATGGGTGAATACCATACATTTATGCTATATTGCGATATTTTAAGGCATATTCTCTGTTTATTGGTTCTATTTTTACCAAGAATAGAACCAATGCTTAAAATATTGAGCAGAATTTTTTGTTTTCAGACTTTATTCCCTACCTTTGTCATTAAAAACAAATAAAACATCAACACCACATGAATAAAGACCGTATTCTGTTTCCAATCCTCAGAGAAAACAGCCATATCATTCATCATCTGCAGCCGTTTGGTAATATCGTATTACCCTTATTTTCGGTATTACTCATATTACTTGTATTTTCCAGTTGTTCATCATGCTCTGGTGAAAGGAAATACGACTTTCGAACACGCCAAGAAGCCTTAAACGAGTATCACCAATACCTCTGGAAAGTCCGCTCTATTAGCCATTCCAACACCAAAGACTTTGGTGAGACCTTATGTGAATGGCATGAGATAAGCGACACTGTCTATAAGTTTCTTGCCAAAGATTCAGTTTTCATCAAGCACCATAACGAGGCAAACGACTTTTTTCTTATCAATGACTCCATAAGAACAGAAATGCTTCGCCTTACCGAAACATGGAAATACGGCTATGGGGATGTTCTCACAATAAAAGACATGACTTGTTCCTTCAAAGAGGACAAAGAACTTCTCGACGCTGTTCACGAAGCAGAACCTTTCTATAATGCTTTGGACAGTACAAGCATTAGTGTTTGTGATAAAAGTTCAATCTTGAAACGTTACCGTTACTTCTTGGGCGAGACCATGAGGTCTGGAATAAACGACAAGAATGAGCTGCTAAAATTCATAAGCCAAGAAGATTTCTTGTTCCGTTCTTTTCTTGCACACCTATATGAAATGGACAACGAACCTCTGTCCGACATCACAAAAGACACAGAAACCATCTGCCGAAATATATTCCTGGCAGCAAAGGACGGGAAAATATCATCAAAAGATGTAGTCGTTTACATGTCTATGCGCACTGTGAGGCGATTGTTACAGAACTCTGCTGAATGTGTGGAGAATATTAACCGCCTTGAAATGAAAAACAAGGCACAAGGCAACGCCTATCTTTGGATGATAATACAGCCTTTCATCAGTATTGACCAGTTTTCTCTTGCAACAATGACAGAGCAGGAACGAAAGAAGTTCAACTATGTCATCTCTCAACTTCCCAAATCAAGAAAGTTTGCTGAGACGTTTGACATCAACTTAAAGGCATTGAACTATCTGTTGCCACAGCAACTACTAAAAATATACGTCTCATCATTTTAACTCCTACTAAGTATGATAACAAAAGAAGTGAACAAGTTTATGGCTTTGGCACCGCTCATGTTGCCAAGACTCATTGACAGTAAGAAATGTGCGGAACCCGACATAACCGAAGACTCCGCAATCCTTTATTTTTCTCTTGAAGAAAAGTTTCCCATTGGATGTGTCATGGATATGCTTGACGATGACATGGACTTACTTTTACTATATCATGGTACAAGTAAAGCAGCTCCCAATATACATCATTGTTGTTTCTTTGCCAGCCCCAAATTGGGACAAAGTATGTACAAGGTCAATATGGTGTCACAGCCTAACGGCTTTATTGATGGAATATCCGTAACCATATACGACTCTATTGATGTTTGGGAGGACGAGCTTGAAAGTGATCTTCTTTCACACGAGGCATCTTTTGACTTTATTGAAGCCATGACAGCAGCTAAACTCCTTTCTGTATTCTGCAAAATGAACTATGATGGCTGAACTACTATATAAGATAGCCGACATCATCAATGCCAACAGCAAGGTGTATCGTGCTGTTGTTCCTGAAGCAAGGCATGACTATATGATGCACGAGAACGGAAAACTTGTGAAATCATCATGTCTTGTTCTTCGCATCATGTTATCTGGCAAAGTAAAGTACCATATATCCAGAACGGTCTGGAACATATATGAGTATGACATAGCCAAAATCATAAAGAAAATATGCAGAAGAGACGGTGCTTTTGCAGAACGCATTGCAAAATGTGAACCTACATTACACGATGTTGAACTGATTATTCGCAGAGCATCGTTTAAGTCTCTGAAGCTTAAAATTTCAAATTCTCCATTCTATCTGTATGTTGGTGATGACGTTTAGATATTTCCAAGTAATACGGTATTACTCATATTATTCAAATAAAAATGACGTACTTAAAGATTGCAATATTCTTAGCATTTTCTCTGTTTTTGTTCTTGTTTCCAGCAAGGCTATACACTAACAGAAAATTCAGAAGAGCATGGCTCGGTATGGCTTACTCAGAAAACTTCAGGTTGTTCACGGCACGAATGCTGTGTCTTGCACTTATCTTGTTTCACCTGGTGTATTACGCTTTGTTCCCCTTGGAGAAAGGCATCATGCTTTCATCAATCTATGTATTCTTCTCGCTTGCTTCTAAGAAGAACATGATACTGCTTCAGACAATAAGACAGTCACGCATGATTGTTATGGTTCTTGCCTTCACTACCATTGTACTTTCGTTTATT
>CALZXH010000070.1 GCA_945830055.1 uncultured Prevotella sp. | reverse complement strand
CAGGTATGTAGCGCAAAGGTAATACTTTTTTTTTATCCTGCAAATAAAAACATCATCCTGTTCAGTTTTTGTCCCGGATCATGCATCCCGGTTTGATACATTTTATATACACTATCAATGAAATCAGGCGGGCTATAGTATTGCTATAACCCGCCTGATTTCATCTGCAAACCCATGGATTCCGGATATTCTATATCAGGTGCATGGTGCCCAGCAGATAGAGCAGTGATCCACCCATGAGGATGGAGATGGTACCCACGATGAGGCCCACGCGCGCCATATTCTTCTGAGAAATGAGGTTGGTAGCAAATGCCAGAGCGTTTGGCGGAGTGGATATGGGCAGCACCATAGCACTCGATGCGGCTACTGCCACTGTGATGAGCACGGTGGGCGTGCCTCCGATGATATCCAGCTTGTCGCCCATGGCCAGACACACCACGGTGAGGATGGGCATCAGCAGGGCTGCAGTGGCAGAGTTGCTGATGAAGTTGGAGAGACCGTAGCAGATGATTGCTGCCAGAATAAGGATGACCAGCGGCGAGAATTCACCGAACGGAATACTTGATACCGCCTGCTTTGCCAGTCCTGAGGCGTTGAGGGCATAACCCAGGGCGAAACCGCCAGCCACCATCCAGATAACCGACCAGTTGATTTCTTCCAGGTCGCGTCGTTCAATGACTCCGGTTACGGCAAAAATCACGAATGGTACCAGTGCTACCGTGTACGAGTTGATGCCCGATACGCTGTCGAGCAGCCACAACAATACGGTGAGGATGAAAGTGCCGATGACAATCTTTGTCTTGATGGTGTGCTGCATCTCGCCGTCGATATGCAGACTGATGGTCTTTTGGGTGAATGGGAACATCTTCTTGAGGATGAACCAGCTGATAAGGAGCAGCACGATGACAAGAGGGAACATGTAGAGCATCCACTGACCGAAGCCGATGCCCAGGTTCAGTCCCTCGGGGTCATTCAGGTATTTCAGTGCTATTGTGTTGGGCGGTGTGCCGATAGGTGTGCCCATACCTCCGAGATTGGCGGCGATGGGTATGCTTAGTGCCATAGCCATACGTCCCTTGCCTTCGGGAGGCAGTTGCTTGAATACGGGTGTCAGGAAGGTGAGCATCATGGCAGCCGTTGCCGTATTGGACACGAACATGGAGAAGAGTCCTGTAATCAGCAGGAATCCCAGCAATACATTCTCGCTCTTGTTGCCGAAGGGGCGCAACAGTGCCTTGGCGAGTTGGGCGTCGATACCCGTCTTTCCCGCAGCGATGGCAAGGATGAATCCACCGATGAAGAGCATGATGACAGGATCGGCAAAGGTGGCCATTACCGACTTGTAGCTCAGCAGTGTGCCCACCGTATCGGGATCGCACATGAACACCAGTCCGCTGTCGCTGGTGAATATGAGCAGCAGTCCGATGACAGCTACCGATGTGGCCCATGCCGGCACCACCTCAAGCACCCATGCGATGGTGGCAAAGGCAAAGATGGCGATGATGCGTTGTTGTACGACGGTGAGTCCCTCGATGCCGAAACTGTCGGCAGGCAGGTTCCATACCAGTAGGGTGATGAATGCCACTATGGCGGCCTTGATAGAGGTGCTTCTCAAACGCTCCTTCTGTCGGGCTGCCTTCTGCGCCTTTCGTGCTTTCTGCAGGGCATCAAGGATATGGAATCCGTGAAATGACTTGAACATAGTTGATAGGTTGGTGAATAATGATGTGTGCTGTTATTTGTCTGTGGCGCTGTAGTGCGCCTTTATTTTAACGAGTAAAGGCACCCGTAAAGGGCACCTTATATTTAAAAACGGATGCAAAAGTAGTATATTTCCATGAAATAACACGCTATTTTTCAGAAATATTCGTTATCTCATAATTTTTTTCTTACATTTGCAATATCAATCAAAAGCAAGTCTATTTATCATGAAAGGTTTTATCAAAAGCGTGCTCGCCACCATGGTGGGCATCTGCATTATGGGCTCCTTGGCATTTGTGTTCACGATGATTTCTATCGTAGGCATGGTGGCAGCCGGACAGGAGGTCACTGATGTAAAGGACAACAGCGTGCTGGTTATCAAGCTGGAGGGTAGCGTAGAAGATCAGGTGGAGGAAGACATCACTGTGATGTTCGAGATGCTGAACAACGGCATGCAGGCACAAGGGCTGGACAAGATACTGAGTGCCGTGGAGAAAGCGAAGACAAACGACCATATCAAGGGCATTTATGTTGAGGCGGGTGCCGTAGGTTTTGACTCGCCGGCTTCAATGGCGGCCCTTCGAACCGCATTGCAGGACTTCAGAAAAACAGGCAAATGGGTGATGGCATACGGAGACAACATGACACAGAGCGCCTACTATGTGGCGTCGGTGGCAGACAAGGTGTATGTGCATCCTACAGGCTCCATCGACCTGAGAGGACTCGGCGGCAATTATACCTATTACAAAGGACTGTACGACAAGTTGGGCATACGCTTCCTTGCCGCACGTGTGGGCAAGTACAAAAGTTATGTGGAGCAGAATACCCGTACCGACATGAGCGACGACGACCGCGAGCAGAGGCTGGCATTCCTCAAAGGCATCTGGAAAGTGATGCTCAAGGATATCAGCGAATCGCGCGGACTGACTGCTGCCCAACTCGACGGTTATGTGAATGACAGCCTGCTCCTTTTTGCCGACCAGGCAGACTACAAGTCGATGAGGCTGGTGGACGATGTGGTATATCCGGAGCAGTTCAGGGCAGTACTCAAGAAAAAGATGGGACTGAAAGCTGACAAGGAGCTGAACAAACTCTCGGTGACCGCTATGGAGGGTGTACCTGCTGCATCGGAAAAGGAAAGCGGAGAAGAGGTGGCTGTGTATAGTGCCAGCGGAGATATCGTGGACGTGTCGATGGCTTCCATGACCGGTGCCCGTGAGATTGTGGGTGATGATGTGGTGAACGATTTGGGTAAGCTGGCCGACGATGAAGACATAAAGGCTGTGGTGCTGAGGGTCAACTCCAACGGAGGAAGTGCGGCGGCT
This sequence comes from uncultured Prevotella sp., assembly GCA_945830055.1. Classification (GTDB taxonomy): domain Bacteria; phylum Bacteroidota; class Bacteroidia; order Bacteroidales; family Bacteroidaceae; genus Prevotella. The sequence continues at coordinate 8,895 of CALZXH010000070.1, read as the reverse complement.
TCAGAAAAGATGTGGCACGCCATTGAACTGCTGAAAGCCAAGAAGCCCGTGGTGGTGTCCATGGGAGGTTCTGCTGCATCGGGAGGATATATGATGAGTTGCGGTGCCAACTACATTTTTGCCGAACCTGTGACCATCACCGGAAGCATCGGTATCTTCGGACTGGTGCCCAATCTCAGCGGACTGCTTACCGATAAGTTGGGCGTGACCTTTGACGGAGTGCAGACCAACAGGAATACCACTGCATTGGAGAACCTGACGCTGAAGAAAGATACCGAGCGGGAGATGCAGTTCCTGCAGAACTCCGTAAACCGCGGTTATGACCGCTTCCTGAAGATAGTGGCAAGCGGCAGGAAAAAGACCATGGCACAGGTTCACGAGGTGGCACAGGGAAGAGTCTGGCTGGCACCCGATGCGCTGAAGGCAGGTCTGGTAGACGAAATAGGTACCCTGGACGATGCCGTGAAAAAGGCGGCACAACTTGCCAAGCTGAAGGAGTATCACACCAGAAACTATCCAGAACCGGCTCCCTGGTACCTGCAGTTTATGGAGAAGGCGGCAGAGAAGAGCTATCTGGATGAGGAATTGAAGACCTTGCTGGGCGACGAGTATGCACAGTGGGTATATCTGAAGACCTTGGGCAAGCGCAACCGTATGCAGGCAGTGATGCCCTACAGCATAGAAATGAGATAACAGCAAATCACACCACCTTGATTCAATATGGAAGGCGATTTTATAAAGATAAACGAATCGTTGCTGCCCCTGAGCTGGCTCTATGGTATCGGCGTGAAATTCAGAAACATGCTTTTCGACGTAGGGATACTGAAAAGCAGGAGTTTCGACGTGCCAGTCATCTCTGTGGGCAATATCACGGTGGGGGGCACTGGCAAGACACCACACGTGGAATACCTGATACAACTGCTCAAGGAAGACTTCCAGGTGGCGGTGCTCAGCAGAGGCTACAAGCGCAAGAGCAAGGGCTATGTGCTGGCCGATGAACATAGCAGTATGGAAGACCTGGGCGACGAACCCTTCCAGATGAAGAGCAAGTTTCCGGAGGTGAAGGTGGCAGTGGACCGAGACAGGTGTCATGGCATCACGATGCTTACCGATGAAGGCAACGGAAACGAAGATGTGGATGTGGTGCTGCTCGATGATGCGTTCCAGCACCGCTATGTGAAACCTGGCATCAGCATCCTGCTGGTAGACTATCACAGGCTGATTATCTATGACAAGCTGCTGCCTGCAGGAAGATTGCGGGAGCCCCTCTCGGGAAAGAACCGTGCCGACATAGTAATCGTGACCAAGTGCCCTGCCAACCTGCGCCCCATGGAATACCGTGTCATCACCAAGGCGATGAACCTATTTCCCTACCAGAAACTCTTCTTCACAACTTTGGAATACGGCAGACTCAAGGCAATGGAGGGTGGAGAGGAAAAGGAACTGGACAGCATCCGCAAGGATACCCATGTGTTGCTGCTCACAGGTATCGCCTCGCCCAACCAGCTGATTTTGGACCTGCAGCCCTATACCCCTCATATCCATCCGCTCACCTATGGTGACCATCATTCGTTCAGCGACAACGACTTCAGGCATATCAACGAAGAGTTTGAGGCTTTGCCCGAACCGAAGATGATTATCACTACGGAAAAGGATGCCACTCGCATCTATGGCAGGGAAGGACTGTCGGCTGAGGCAAAGGAGAAACTGTATATCCTGCCCGTCAACATTCGCTTTATGTTGGATCAGGAAGAAATGTTCAACCAAAACATCATCGGTTATGTACGAAAAAATTCAAGAAACAGCATCCTGGTTAAGGCAAAGGATGACAACAAGTCCAAAGACGGCAATCATTCTGGGAACAGGGCTCGGACAATTAGTTTCAGAAATCACTGAGACCTACGAGTTTGACTATGCTGACATTCCGCATTTCCCCGTATCTACCGTAGAGGGACACAGCGGGAAACTGATATTCGGCAGACTGGGAAGCACGGACATCATGGCGATGCAAGGACGCTTCCATTATTACGAGGGCTACTCGATGAAGGAGGTGACCTTCCCCATCCGCGTGATGTACGAACTCGGCATCAAGACCCTCTTTGTGTCCAACGCCTCGGGGGGCATGAACCCCAGCTTTAAAATAGGTGACCTGATGGTCATTACCGACCATATCAACCTGTTTCCTGAACACCCGCTCCGGGGAAAGAACCTGCCCACTGGTCCCCGCTTCCCCGATATGCACGAAACGTATGACAAGGCTTTGATAGAACGTGCCACGGCAATAGCCCGTGAACAGGGCATCCGCCTGGTCTATGGAGTATATGTGGGGGTACAGGGACCTACCTTTGAAACCCCTGCAGAGTATAAGATGTATCACCGTCTGGGAGGAGATGCCGTAGGTATGAGTACCGTGCCCGAGGTGATAGTGGCACACCATTGCGGCATACGCACCTTTGGCGTCAGCATCATCACCGACCTGGGACTGGAAGACACTCCTGTGGAGGTGAGTCATGAAGAGGTGCAGAAGGCTGCCAACCAGGCACAGCCGCTGATGACCGCTCTGATGCGTGAGATGATAAACAGAGAGTAACCCTGTAATTGTTCGTGCCTGTAATGATTCGTGGCTTTTTTTTTAGAGATGGCGCATTCCCTCGAAAGGGGCTTGCCCTTTCCTTCCTTTTGATAGTTCTTGCGGCAGGCCTCCTTCCCGCACGTGCGCAGCGTCTGTTGCAGCCGTTGTCTCGCTCGGTAGTGGCTGTGCTCAATGGCAACAGTGTGGGCATCAGTTGGCGGCTTTTGGCACAGGATGCTCCTGGGGTACAGTTTAACCTGTACAAGCGTAACGCTGATGGTTCAGACTTCCAGAAAATAAACCAGGCTCCTTTATCCGCCACATGCTACCAGACTACGCTTGCCGAAGTGCCCTACAACACGCAGTTGGCGGTGAGCAGCATAACAGGGGGAGTGGAGAGTGACTTGTCAGCTCCGTTCCTTTTCAAAAAGCAGGCATGGAGGTGTTTGCTATCCAGCAGAGCGACCTGTTGGGACAGGTACTGTATGATGCCGCTACCGGTGAACATATCAAGGAATGGTATCTGCCCTCGGTCTATGACGTAGGAAGAGGCAGGTGTATCGACGTTGATTCCACCGTGAGGGGATATGAAGTCTATTCGATGCTACCCAACCTCTATGACTGTAAGGGCAATGTGACCCACAATCAGGATACCATACTGTTGCGGATTCCTGAGGGCTATGAGCCTGTGGCAGGCGAAGAGTATTCCGTCTTTACCGGCAGCGGTAAGCAGAGCGGCAGCTATGTGTTGAAAACGGATTGCGAGGATTTCATGGTGACATGGGATGACAGCCGTCTGCTCAGTGAGGGAATCATCAAAGTCAGCGAAGTGGTATCTACAGGCATCAAAGCCATCGGTGCCTCATCGGGCAGTGTACAGGTATATTCCGTGTCAGGCGAACTGCTTCGCAAGGATGTTCCCGAGGAAGAAGCTCTACAGGGACTGCCAGCTGGCGTCTATGTGGTAAATGGAAAGAAGATACGTAAGCAATAGAAACCATCTTTAATATGTATAGAACAAATGGAAATAGCAGAATTAGGAGAATTTGGTCTGATTAACAGACTGACGAATGGTTTGAAGATAAAGAATCAATCTACCGTTCATGGCGTGGGAGACGACTGTGCCGTGCTGAACTATCCCGACAAGCAGGTGCTGGTGACTACCGACTTGCTGATGGAGGGGGTGCATTTTGACCTTACCTATACCGATTTGCGCAATTTGGGATATAAGGCCGCTATGGTGAACATCAGCGACGTGTTTGCCATGAACGGCACTCCCAGACAGATAACCGTCAGTATGGCTGTTAGCAAGCGCTTCACTGTGGAAGATATGGAACTGTTCTATGAGGGACTGCGCGCTGCCTGCGACAAATGGGACGTGGATATTGTGGGGGGAGATACCACCTCTTCATTCACGGGTTTTGCCATCAGCATCACCTGTATCGGTGAGGCGGAAAAGGGACGGATTGTATATCGCAATGGTGCCAAAGACACCGACCTGATTTGTGTGTCGGGTGACCTTGGCGCTGCCTATATGGGACTGCAACTGCTCGAAAGGGAAAAGTCGGTGTACTACCAGCAGGTGAACGAGGCGCGTAAAAAAGGTGACCGGAAGGCTCTGGAACAGCTGGGGCACTTTCAGGCAGACTTTGCCGGAAAGGAATATCTGCTTCAGCGCCAGCTCAAGGCGGAAGCACGGGGAGACATCATCCGGCGTCTCAGGGAAGCTGACATTCTTCCCACAGCGATGATGGATGTGAGCGACGGTCTGTCCAGCGAACTTATGCACATCTGTAAACAGAGTGGGGTGGGCTGCAGGATTTATGAGAAAAACCTGCCCATCGACTATCAGACAGCTGTCATGGCGGAGGAACTGAACATGAACGTCACTACCTGTGCCCTCAACGGTGGAGAGGATTATGAATTGCTGTTTACAGTTCCTATCGGTGACCATGCCAAAATAGAGGCTCTTGAAGACGTGAAGCTCATCGGACACATTACCAAACCCTCTCTCGGCAGTGTACTGGTTTCTCGCGATGGCAATGAGTTCCCGCTCAAGGCGCAAGGCTGGAATCCGTTGAAGCAGGGTGATTGAATTCTATGAGGAGGTAGCTTGGGAGTAAAGGTAAGAAACAATGATACCTGAGAACAGGTGCAGATGGTAATTACTGTTAATACGTGTTAACGTAATAAGTTTTTTATAGAAACGTTTGGTCACCTCAATAATTGTTCTTACCTTTGCACCCGCAAACAAGGAAACGCAATGGTGCCATAGCTCAGTTGGTAGAGCAAAGGACTGAAAATCCTTGTGTCCCCGGTTCGATTCCTGGTGGCACCACTCCTCCTTTCATTAGGGAAGTTCTCGCAAGAGGCTTCCTTTTTTTTGTTGCTGTTTCCGTAGCATGTCTGAGGGGCGCCATGCTGATTTCTTGGAAAATCTACGTTTTTTAATATACAATTACCTGATAATAGCATTTATTTTATAACTTTGCACAAGTTTTTTACATTCGATAAGCATTGTTGTACAGCCACTTGGCATTGCAGATGGGATGTAAGGTGTATTCTGGTAGGAACGAAAACGAATATAAATATAGAAAAGATGAGAAATGTAGTGCGACTGGCATGGGCAGTTATGATGGTGCTTGTTCTCGCATCCACCTCTTCATGCCGTGAGGAAAGCGATGAGAAAGTCAATCCCAACGAGGAGAGTTACGGAACGTTTTTAAGGCAGTTTGACGTCATTTACAACGGCATACTTTACAGTTATCCCCATTGGGATGTAGATACGGCAAACGTCATCGGACGCCATGATTACTGGCGTGCGAAGGCTGCTGAACTTGACACGAGAGACCAAGTAGAGTACGAGACGCTGAAGAATATCTACGAGAACATGTATGGCACCATGCTCGACCACCACATGAGCATCATGGTGAGGAATCTGAAACCTTGTCCCGGCGAAAGTGATTGTATCTATATCAGACCCGGAGTTAACGAGGTAAGCCGTAGAATTGACGCGGAACCCACTTATGTAGATTATGATCATGTGCAGGAGATGATTGCAAAGATGTACAGTGAGGGCAGGGTGACAGAATGGTGTAGCCATTACGTCGTGGAGGATGAAGAGTTTGGGATAACCTCATGCCTTTTCGACGGTGATATCCTTTATCTCTATTTTTCCGGTTTCGCCCTGTATGATTATAGGAAGAACGACACGGAAGATGCGGTCAGGGTGAATGAAGTGATTGACAACTACCTGAACATCATCAGTACCAAGCAGGACCTGAAGGGTGTGATCATCGATGTGAGAGGAAATGGTGGAGGATATGTAACAGACCTCTCCACGGTATTGGGTTCGCTCACCGACAGTCCGCAACTGCTGTTTTCTTCACGCAAGAAGAACGGCACCGGAATGTACGACTATGCTCCGTTTGTGGAAACATATATGAGACCCTATGAGCGTCATCTGCTCAACAAGGATGCCAGGATTGTGGGACTCTGTGATTTAAATACGGTAAGTTGTGCGGAGGTTACCAGTTCGTTTATCAAGGAATTGCCCAACGGCCATCTGATAGGTAAGAATACATTCGGTGGCACTTGCATACTTGGTGGCATTTACGAGGCTGATTATGCTGGTACTTTTGGATCCCAAGATGATGGTCACTGGGTATATATGCCCAATTACCAAACTCGTTATGGAAAGGACCGGAAACTGTATGAGGGTGTAGGAGTGCCCCCCGACGAGATAGTGTCGTACGACAAAGAACTGTTTGACAATCAAGCAGAAGACACCCAGTTGAATGCCGCGATTGATTATATCCGTCGCTGAAAGAATGGTAGTAGGCTTAGTCTCCAATTTAACAGTATTATAACTTAAACAGAGAATTGATGAAAAAGTATTTATTGACAGTATTGCTGCTGGCTGCTATGGTGCAGTCCAAGGCTCAGTGGCAGGTGGGATTGACGGCTGGATATTCCGTCAACAGTTTATCTACGGACGTACGTTATGCGTATGACCTCAACTATGAGGCAAGGGGAGGATTTGCGATAGGAGTACCTGTGGTTTATGCGTTCAACGACTGGTTTGCCCTGCGTGCCGACGCTCAGTTTGTGCAGAAGAATTACAAGATGCATCGCAGTGGTTTTTTTGAGGGTCTCTTCTATAAAAAGAGAAACAACTATCTCTCCTTGCCAGTAGTGGCACAGTTCTCCTTCGGCGGCACGAATCTGAGGGGATTTGTCAACGGAGGTGGCTATGTGGGTTATTGGCTGTCGTCACGCGAAAAGGGCGTTACCAACAATATTGACGAGTCGGTTTTGGAAGAACGTTCATACCTGAACGATGTGAATGCCGTGGCTTACGATGAGAAGGTGGAGTTTGACTCGCGTCGCGACAACCGCTTCGATGCCGGTCTTACGGCAGGTGCCGGTGTGGAGTATAGGCTCACTCCGCTCGTAGGACTGATGGCTGAGGTGCGTCACTACTACGGACTCACCAATCTCTACAAGAACAAGACGGTGGGTGATCCGCGCTACAATACCACTTGGACCTTCCAGGTAGGATGCAAGGTATATCTTGGTGATAACAACAAATAGAATTGACAGAGTATATGAGAAATATAGCAAGAAATGTTTGGGCGGCGATGATCGTGTTTGCCCTTGTCTCCATGGTGTCATGCCGTGAGGACAGTGACGAGAGAGTCAATCCAAACGAGCAGAGTTACGGAACGTTCTCAAGGCAGTTTGATGTCATTTACAACGGCATACTTTACAGTTATCCCCATTGGGATGTAGATACGGCAAACGTCATCGGACGCCATGATTACTGGCGTGCGAAGGCTGCTGAACTTGACACGAGAGACCAAGTAGAGTACGAGACGCTGAAGAATATCTACGAGAACATGTATGGCACCATGCTCGACCACCACATGAGCATCATGGTGAGGAATCTGAAACCTTGTCCCGGCGAAAGTGATTGTATCTATATCAGACCCGGAGTTAACGAGGTAAGCCGTAGAATTGACGCGGAACCCACTTATGTAGATTATGATCATGTGCAGGAGATGATTGCAAAGATGTACAGTGAGGGCAGGGTGACAGAATGGTGTAGCCATTACGTCGTGGAGGATGAAGAGTTTGGGATAACCTCATGCCTTTTCGACGGTGATATCCTTTATCTCTATTTTTCCGGTTTCGCCCTGTATGATTATAGGAAGAACGACACGGAAGATGCGGTCAGGGTGAATGAAGTGATTGACAACTACCTGAACATCATCAGTACCAAGCAGGACCTGAAGGGTGTGATCATCGATGTGAGAGGAAATGGTGGAGGATATGTAACAGACCTCTCCACGGTATTGGGTTCGCTCACCGACAGTCCGCAACTGCTGTTTTCTTCACGCAAGAAGAACGGCACCGGAATGTACGACTATGCTCCGTTTGTGGAAACATATATGAGACCCTATGAGCGTCATCTGCTCAACAAGGATGCCAGGATTGTGGGACTCTGTGATTTAAATACGGTAAGTTGTGCGGAGGTTACCAGTTCGTTTATCAAGGAATTGCCCAACGGCCATCTGATAGGTAAGAATACATTCGGTGGCACTTGCATACTTGGTGGCATTTACGAGGCTGATTATGCTGGTACTTTTGGATCCCAAGATGATGGTCACTGGGTATATATGCCCAATTACCAAACTCGTTATGGAAAGGACCGGAAACTGTATGAGGGTGTAGGAGTGCCCCCCGACGAGATAGTGTCTTACGACAAAGAACTGTTTGACAATCAGACAGAAGACACCCAGTTGAATGCCGCCATCAATCATATCCGTCGCATTGAATGAGTGTCTCAGTAACAGTGTATTAGTAATCAAACAAATTTCGGGAACAGGAAGGCATGAAGCCGCTTTGACCTTCTTGGAAGAGTTGCTCTGCCTCCTGTTGCTTCCTGTAGGCCTTCGTGTATTCCATCCACTCAACGGCAAACTCTACAGGGTCATAATCATACAGTTCCAGCCATAGGTAAGTGTAGTACGTGCCGAACGTATCCTGAGTGATTTCTTCCCAGTACTTATCCCACCAAGCATATTCCGGGAATCCGAGTGCTCGCCAAAGGTCACTGCAACGACGGACCAACAGTTCGCACTCGGTTTCCGAGATGACATCACGAAGACTCACCCGGATATTGTCAAACCATACATGGCGCCAGTCTTCATAGTCCTTCATCTCAATCAGGTAGGCGGTAAACCGCCATACCTTCAATGCCCACCAGTTACTTCAAGAGGGTATAATCATCGGAAATCAAATATCAGAAAAGTGATGTAATA
>CALZXH010000069.1 GCA_945830055.1 uncultured Prevotella sp. | reverse complement strand
GCCACACACTGGACGACATCGTGCGCCGATGCCACCTGAACAGTTATACCCCACAGGAACTGCCTGCCGTACTCTACGGCTACACGCTGATTACCGACGGCAATGGAAAACTGTTGCGCAAGCGGCACCACACTCCGCCACATTCCCTTTCGTGGCGTTCATTCAGCCGCGGCATGCTTGTTTGCCACCAGGCCTTTTACGCCCGCACAGACATAGCCCGCTCCCTACCCTACGACCTGCAATACCGCTATTCTGCCGATGTAGACTGGTGCATCCGCGTGATGAAAGAGGCATCACGCCGACATCTGCCCATCATCAATACCCGTCTCACCACAGCCCTCTATATGGAAGAGGGACAGACCACCGTCAACCACCGTACTTCGCTCAAGGAGCGTTTCCAGGTGATGAAATGCCATTACGGACTTCCCCACACCCTTCTGATGCACCTGTGGATGGTGATACGCGGAGTGTGGGGAAGGCTAAAGAAACGCTGAAAAAAACTATTTCTTGTCGTATGCGTGCAAGGGATAGTCGGTGGTATAATGCAAGCCACGGCACTCCTTGCGTTCTATCGCCCAACGGGTGATAAGATAACCCACGTTGATCATATTGCGCAGTTCGCAGATATCCTTGCTTGCCTTCACACGTTTGAACAGGTTTTCAGTTTCTTCATAAAGCATATCCAAACGATTCCACGCACGGTGCAGGCGCAGGTCGGAGCGCACGATGCCCACATAATTGGACATGATTTGCCCCACCTCCTTCACACTCTGCGTAATCAGCACCTTCTCTTCATTGGTCATGGTACCCTCATCGTTCCACTGAGGCACATTTTCATTGAAATCATATTCATCCACGTGTGCCAGCGAGTGCTTGGCGGCGGCATCCGCATACACCACAGCCTCTATCAGCGAATTGCTGGCCAGACGGTTTCCTCCATGCAGTCCGGTACACGAGCACTCGCCCAAGGCGTAAAGCCGCTCTATAGACGACTGTCCGTTCAAATCCACCTTGATGCCTCCGCACATATAGTGGGCGGCAGGACGCACGGGAATGTAGTCGGTGGTGATATCAATACCCATAGACTTGCATTTGGTGTAGATATTGGGGAAGTGATGCTTGGTTTCAGAAGCATCCTTGTGAGTTACGTCCAGACATACATGGTCGATACCATGCTTCTTCATCTCTTTGTCGATAGCCCTCGCCACGATGTCACGGGGAGCCAGCGACAGACGCTCGTCGTATTTCTCCATGAACGACTTGCCGTTGGGCAGACGAAGCACACCGCCGTAGCCGCGCATCGCCTCTGTGATAAGGAAGGCAGGATGGGTTTCTCCCGGATGATATAGGGCAGTGGGATGGAACTGTACAAACTCCATGTCAGCCACCGTGCCCTTGGCACGATACACCATCGCCACGCCATCACCGGTGGCAATTACGGGATTGGTAGTACTCTGGTACACGGCACCACACCCTCCTGTACACATCACGGTGACTTTGGCAAGATAGGTATCCACCTTCTCCGTATCGGGATTCAGCACGTAGGCACCATAACAATATATATAAGGAGTGCGGCGGGTAACACGCGCTCCCAAATGATGCTGGGTGATGATTTCCACGGCAAAATGATTCTCCTTGACGGTGATGTCGGGATTGCTGCGCACGGCCTCCATCAGTCCTCGTTGTATCTCGGCTCCAGTATCATCGGCATGATGCAATATTCTGAATTCAGAATGTCCCCCTTCACGGTGCAGGTCGTAAGTCCCGTCTTCCTTCCGGTCGAAATTCACGCCCCAGCCAGCCAGTTCTTCTATCTGTTGGGGAGCGTTTCTCACCACTTGTTCCACCGCCTTAGGATCACTGATGTAGTCACCGGCTATCATGGTGTCCTCGATATGCTTGTCAAAATTGTCAATAGCCTTATTGGTTACAGATGCCACACCACCCTGCGCAAACGAAGTGTTTGCCTCATCCAGCGATGTTTTGCATATCATACACACCTTGCCTTTGTGTGCCTTTGCCACTTTCAAGGCATAACTCATACCGGCAACTCCTGCACCGATAATGAGAAAATCATACTTGTAAACCATATTTTCAAGAGTGCGTGCATAGACTCTGGCACGCCATAACAGATGCAAAAGTAACCATTTTTATCTATTCTGCAACAATCCTCCCTGCTTTTTCTTTTCCGTACGCGATTTTATACATATATTTGTAGTACAAATGATGCAATCTGCCGGGAGGGGAGAGCATCCCAAAACCACACAGACAATGACAAGATACCTACTTATATGGATTGTTCTATGGTGTAATACCCACACTATTATAGCGCAAGACGAGCCTATCGGCAACGACAACACCATGAGTCTTACGCCCGTTGACACGTTTTCGACAGACGGTAACAACATCGACTGCCGACGGTCGGTCGTCTGTTTCACGACTGATACGGTGACAGAAGCACTGCCCTGGCCGCAGAACGCACAACAGGCGTTGGGAGAACTGCTGGACGACAAACTGCTGGAGACCTCGCAAATGGCGATGATGGTATATGACCTTACTGCCGACAGCATATTGTTCAGGCACAACGAGCGGCAGATGATGCGGCCGGCATCGACCATGAAACTTATCACAGCCATCACAGCCCTCGAGCGCCTTGGGGGCTCGCACCGATATATCACACGGCTGAAATACACGGGCACCATCAGCGAGGGCACCCTTCACGGCAACCTCTACTGCGTGGGAGGCTTCGACCCGATGTTCAACTCCGATGACATGCGCGCCTTTGTAGAGGGGGTGAAACGCCTGGGAATAGACACCTTGCGCGGCACTATCGTAGCAGACAAGACGATGAAGAACAAGGAACTGCTGGGCGAAGGCTGGTGCTGGGACGATGAAAACCCGGTACTATCGCCGTTGCTCTACAGAGAAAGAGATTCGTTTACAAGCGAGTTCATTACCGAACTACTCAACCATGACGTAGTGGTGGAATGTACCCTCAGCGAAGGCAGCACCCCGTCCGACGCGTATGAGATATGTAACCGGTTCCATACCATAGACCAGGTGCTGATGAACATGATGAAGAACAGCGACAACCTGTATGCCGAAGCCACCTTCTACCAGGTGGCGGCAAGTACCCTGAACCAACCCGCCTGTGCCAAGGATGCCGCCACCGTAATCCGGAGACTGCTACAGAAAGTGATGCCCAGAGAGGCACCCTGCAGGATAGCCGACGGCAGCGGTCTGTCGCTCTACAACTACGTCACGGTAGAGCATCTTGTCATGCTGTTACGCTACGCATGGAAAAACAACAACATCTACCTGCACCTGCTACCCTCGCTGCCTATCGCAGGCGAAGACGGCACCCTACGCAAACGCATGAAGGGAACCTTTGCCGGTAGCAACGTGCGCGCCAAGACGGGAGCCGTGACAGGTGTGAGTGCCCTGGCAGGCTATCTCACCGCCGCCAACGGTCACACGCTCTGCTTCTCCATCATCAACCAGGGAGTGACCCGCACCGTGCATGGCAGGAATTTCCAAGACAAGGTGTGCAACATACTGTGCAGACCTTGAAGAGGTAGAGACCATTCATACGCTAAACCCAGTTGTTGAAATATGGTACAACAGATTCTTAAATGGTTTGACATCCACGGACGCGACCTTCCCTGGAGGCACACTACCGACCCCTACGCCATCTGGCTGAGCGAAATCATCCTACAGCAGACCCGAGTGCAGCAGGGTACCGCTTACTGGCAACGCTTCATGGACGCCCTGCCCACAGTAGAGGCGCTGGCAGAGGCAGAAGAGGATGTGGTGATGCGACTCTGGCAAGGACTGGGCTACTACTCCAGGGCACGCAATCTGCATGCCGCAGCCAAGCAGATAGTGGCTTTGGGACATTTCCCCTGTACACACGAAGAACTGCTACAGCTCAAAGGCGTGGGACCCTACACGGCAGCCGCCATCGGTTCGTTTGCTTTCCATCTGCCGTTGGCCGCCGTGGACGGTAATGTATATAGGGTGCTGTCACGCTTCTACGGCATCAATACACCCATCAACACCACACAAGGGGCACACCTGTTTGAAGCCCTGGCACAGGATATCCTGCCCAAGAGAGAGGCAGGGCGCTTCAACCAGGCCATGATGGACTTCGGCGCCACGGTATGTACCCCGCAATCCCCCCGCTGTTCCAACTGCATCCTGGCCGACAGATGCGTGGCACAGAGAACAGGACAGGTGGAGCATCTTCCTGTGAAGCTGCGAACGGTAAAGGTAAAGAAACGCGCCATGAAATATCTTGTCATCATCTGCGGAGAAGAGATAGCACTTCACCGGCGCGGAGCAGGCGACATCTGGCAGTCGCTCTGGGAACCTGTCAACCTGAGTGATGAGCCGCACTCAACTGCGCTCAGCCTCATCACGGAACACCATAAGGAGTGGACCACTCTGTGCAAGGGCATGAAGCATGTGCTCACCCACCGCATACTGACCGCCGACTTCATGCTGTGGCAACCCATCGAAAAACCCGCCCTGCCCCCTGGTTACCAATGGGTAGAATCGGACAGACTGCATCTCTACGCCCTGCCACGCATGATAGAAAAGGCGCTGGAACTAAGAAATACCGGAACACCCCCAACGGAAAAGGGAAAATAGACCTTACATCAAGGGAGAAAGGAGACGCATCACGCTCTCCAACAACCGGACCAAAAAGACAGGCCTGCGCCCCTGTACACTCCCGTTCATCAGTTCGGAATGTTGCATATCCTCCTCGAACAACTGTTTGAAACGCTTTGCCACGGCACTATCATAAAAGAACACATTAGCTTCAAAATTGGTCTCCATGCTACGCATGTCGATATTTGCCGAACCACAAGTGGCAAGCGAGTCATCACACACCAGCATCTTGCTGTGCAGGAACCCCTTGTCGTACATATACACCTTCACACCTGCCTCCATCACTTCGCGCAGATAAGACCTGCCAGCCCACTCCACCCAAAACGAGTCGGCATGGAGCGGCACTATCAGCCGCACATCCACACCCCCTACCGCCGCAGTCTTCAGCGCCATGAGTACAGCTCCGCTGGGCAGGAAATACGGAGTTTCGAAATACAGGTAGCGACGCGCCTGCAGGATGACACGTATATAGCCCTGCAGCAATTCGGGATAAGGCGTATCGGGACCGCCCGTGACCACTTGCGCCAGACAATCGTTCACGCACTCGTCGGGGATAGGCGGATAATAAGAACGGTGGGTTATCAGCGTTCGGTCGGTAAAATACCAGTCAACCAGGAACATCCGCTGCAAAGCATATACAGCCCCTCCAGAAAGTCGTACCATCGTGTCGCGCCAAGGCACTCCAGCCCTACCCCGCACGTAGCGTTTTGCGATGTTCATGCCGCCGATATAGCCCTGCATGCCGTCGATGACCACCAGCTTCCGGTGATTGCGGTAGTTCGCCCTGCTGGTGAACATGGGGAAACGCACCGGCATAAAGGCGTTGACCTCTATACCCCCCTCGCGCATCCGCTCGAAAAAGGCAGACCGCACCTTCCAGCATCCCACATCATCATAGATGACACGCACCTCCACCCCGCGGGCGGCAGCATCCAAAAGGGCATCACTCACCAGCATGCCCAGCGCATCATCCTCAAAAATATACATATTGACATGGATATGATGGCGTGCCGCCCCTATCGACCGCAACAGGTCGAGCACGTAATCCTCGCCATTGGAATAAATCTTCACCAGGTTGTTCTTAAAAGGCAGCGCCATATTCTGATTGACAAACAGGTCAACAATCTGCTTGTGGCACTCTGGCACGCTGAAATTAGACTGTTCTACAAACTCGAGCATGGCACGCTTGGTGAGTTGGTTCACGCTACGGTTGCTCACCAGCCGCTCCTTTCGCGTGTTGATACCGAAGAAAACATAGAACAACAACCCCACCACCGGCACGAAATAGATTACCAGCGCCCACGCCATGGTCTTGGCAGGCTGACGGTTGTCCATTACCACATGGAGTATGGCGGCAACCACCAGCAGTTCATAAAGTACTATGAAGGCAAAATGCAGGGTGTGCATGGCGATAGGTATTATATTGGTTTGAGAAGTGTGCTACTACTTGAACCCCACTATCTTATGCGTCTGTAGCGACAGGCGCCAGCGGGGATGCCTGCAGATATATTCCACGCACTTCTGCATGATGGCGCGGTTGCGTTGTACGTCACCTACATCACATGGTTGCAGAAAATAGTGGTCGGCACTGATGCCATAGGTAGAAACGGGAGTATCCCCATCAAACAGGCACTTCAATTCGTTGCAACTGTCCACCGCAAGAGCAGCACCTGTGCAGAAGGGCGTCTTGGGCGACACCGTCAGCCAGTCAATCCCCTGCGGAACAGCACGGGTACCGTTGGTCTCCATGGCTATCTCATATCCCTCACGATGGAGGCAGGCGGTAAACTCCTCATCCACCTGAAGCGTAGGTTCTCCGCCTGTGAGCACCACAAAGCGTGCAGGGTACTGCCTGATAGCTTGCAGAATCTCCTGATTGTCCATCTCCCGGTAGTCTTCAAAGGAGGTATCACAGAAAGGGCAACGCAGGTTGCATCCCGAAAAACGCACGAATACGGCAGCCCTGCCTGTATAGAAGCCCTCTCCCTGCAGCGAATAGAATATCTCGTTTACTCTTTTCATCCTTCTTGTCCATATCCTATGGATAGGTATTGCAAATTTATAAAATAAAGAAATGCCGGAAAACAAAAAGACGGACAAAAAAGAACACAAGTTCAAAAAAACGGTCTTTTCTTTTGTCATGTCTCAGAGTTACACTAACTTTGCACCTTATTATATAGGGACGCTGTTCCCAAACCGTTAGAGAAACAGAAAAAACACTATACAAATATGATGACAGCCAACGAGATTAGAGAGTCCTTCAAACAGTATTTTGAATCAAAAGGACATGCCATCGTGCCCTCGGCACCCATGGTAATCAAAGACGACCCCACGCTGATGTTCACTAACGCAGGAATGAACCAGTGGAAAGATATCATTTTGGGTACCAAAGACCCGGAGCCACGCCGCAGGGCCGACTCGCAGAAATGCCTTCGCGTGAGCGGCAAGCACAACGACCTGGAAGAGGTAGGACACGACACCTACCACCACACCATGTTCGAGATGCTGGGCAACTGGAGTTTCGGCGACTACTTCAAGGAGGGAGCCATCGACATGGCGTGGGAATTCCTGGTGGATGTGCTCAAGCTCAACCCCGAGGACCTGTACGTAACCGTGTTCGAGGGTTCCAAGGAAGAGCAGCTGGAGCGCGATGACGAGGCAGAAGGCTACTGGCTGAAGCACGTACCCGCCGACCATATCATCAACGGCAACAAACACGACAACTTTTGGGAGATGGGCGATACCGGTCCCTGTGGTCCCTGTTCGGAGATACACCTCGACTCACGTACTCCTGAGGAGAAGGCGAAAGTACCCGGAAGAGAACTCGTGAACAAGGACGACCCTCAGGTTATCGAGATATGGAACCTGGTGTTCATGCAGTTCAACCGCAAGGCCGACGGAAGTCTGGAAAAACTGTCCATGAACGTCATCGATACCGGTATGGGCTTCGAACGCCTGGTACGCGCCCTTCAGGGCAAGCACTCCAACTACGATACCGACGTTTTCCAGCCGGTAATCAAGGAGATAGAGCGACTCACCTCGCTAAAATACGGAGAGAACGAAGAGACTGATGTGGCGATGCGCGTGATTGCCGACCATCTGCGTGCCGTATCCTTCTCTATTGCCGACGGACAGTTGCCCAGCAACGCCAAGGCCGGTTATGTGATACGCCGCATCCTGCGCCGTGCCGTGCGCTATGCCTACACCTTCCTCAACCAGAAGGAGGCATTCATCTTCCGCCTGCTCCCCGTATTCATCGAAGAGATGGGCGGAGCCTATCCCGAACTGGTGGCACAACGCGACCTTATCACTCATGTAATGAAGGAGGAGGAAGACTCCTTCCTGCGTACCCTCGACAAAGGTATCAACCTGCTCAACAACGCCATGGACAGTCTGAAGAAAGAGGGCAAGACCCAACTGGACGGCACCCAGGCCTTCCGCCTGTTCGACACCTACGGCTTCCCCTTGGACCTTACAGAACTGATTTGCCGCGAAAACGGCATCACCGTGGACGAGCAGCAGTTTGACGTGGAGATGCAGAAGCAGAAGGAAAGGGCACGCAACGCCGCCCAGGTAGAAAACAGCGACTGGGTGGAGCTTGCCAAGGGCGAACAGCAGTTCGTGGGTTACGACTTTACCGAGCATGACTGCCACATCCTGCGCTACCGCCAGGTGACACAGAAGAAGAACACCTACTACGAGCTGGTACTCGACTACACCCCCTTCTACGGAGAGATGGGAGGCCAAGTAGGCGACTGCGGCGTACTGGTGAGCGAACACGAGACTGTAGAGATTATCGACACCAAGCGCGAGAACAACCAGAGCATCCATATTGTGAAGGCTCTTCCGCAGCATCCTGAAGCCGACTTCATGGCCTGCGTTGATACCGACAAACGCGACGGAAGCGCCGCCAACCATACAGCCACCCACCTGCTGGACTACGCCCTGAAGCAAGTGCTGGGTGACCATGTGGAACAGAAGGGTTCTTACGTAAGCGCCGATACCCTGCGCTTCGACTTCTCCCACTTCCAGAAAGTGAGCGACGAGGAACTGCGCCAGGTAGAGCGCATGGTAAACGACATGATCCGCCAGGACATTCCTCTGGACGAGCATCGCAACACACCGCTGGAAGAGGCGAAGAAGATGGGGGCCATCGCCCTGTTTGGAGAGAAATACGGCGACACGGTACGCGTGGTACGCTTCGGTCCCTCCTGCGAATTCTGCGGCGGTATCCATGCCCGTTCTACCGGAAAGATAGGCATGTTCAAGATTGTGGCAGAGAGCAGCGTGGCAGCCGGCATACGCCGTATCGAGGCCAAGACTGGCAAGGAATGTGAAGAACTGTTCTACCATATCGAAGATACCATCAAGGCCATCAAGTCGCTGTTCAACAACGCCAAGGACCTGCATGCGGTCATCGGCAAATATATCGAAGAGCACGACAGCATGAAGAAAGAGATCGAGCAGTTCGAGGCACAGGCTGTAGAGCGTGCCAAGAACGCCCTCATCGAGAAAGCCCGTACGGTAAATGGCGTGACCCTTGTCAGCGCCACCCTGCCCATGTCGCCTGCCAACGCCAAGGACCTGGTGTTCAAGATAAGACAGGAGGTGACCGAGAACCTGCTCTGCGTGCTGGGTACCGTATATGAAGGCAAGCCCATGCTGAGCGTGATGCTGAGCGATGATATGGTGAGCGCACACAACCTGCACGCAGGCCAGATGGTGCGCGAGGCAGCCAAACTGATTCAGGGAGGCGGAGGCGGACAGCCCCATTACGCTACTGCCGGCGGCAAGAACGCCGACGGACTGAGTGCTGCCGTTGACAAGATTATCAGCGCCTTGGCGACAGAATAAGCAAGACGATATATCACAAAAATAAAGAGTGGCGGTCCCGATGGTTCGCCACTCTTTATTTTATCTTAATCTTTCCGAATGGATTGTTGGAACAGCAAGAGACCTACTTGCCGCTGGCATCGATGGCCTTGATCTTCTCTCTCACCAGGTTCATCTCATCCTTCAATTTCTGTACTTTCCTGTTCATCTCGTCAATCAGGCTGTTACCCTTCTTGCTGCTCGCATTCAGGAAACCTAAGTTGTTCTCATAGGTCTGCACCTCCTGCTTGATGTTCTCATACTGACGCATCAGTCGGGCACGCTCGCCATCCAGAGAACCTCCATCCTGCTCAGCCGCAGTCTTGATCTTGTTTTTGTAGTTGTTCAGCCTGCGCTTGGCAGCCGTCACGTTGAGCACCTTGTACACCTTGTCGAGGGCGGCATGATAAGCCTCATATACGGCATCCTTTTCCTTATAGGGCACATGACCGATGCTGTTGTATTCCTCCGTAAGTTTCTGTACCTCTTCCTGCAGTCCCTCCTGCGGAGCATCGAGCAGAGCCTCGAGGCGTGCTATCACCTGCTGTTTCTTTTCCAGGTTGGCATACTCCTCGCCACGCTGTCCGGCACCTGCCGCATTACGCGCCTCGAAGAAGTGGTTGCAGGCGGCAAGGAACTCCTCCCACAGCTGGTCACCCTGCTTTCTAGGCACCGGTCCCACCTTTTTCCATTCCTTCTGCAAAGCGATAAGCTTGTCAGAGGTAGAACGCCATTCGGTACTGTCCTTCAGCGCCACCGCCTTTTCTATCAGAGCACGTTTCTTCTCTGCATTCGCCTTGTATGCCTCCTTGATTTCCTTGAAGTACTCCGTCTTGGCGTTGAAGAAAGCGTCGCATGCCGCCCTGAAGCGGTCGAATATCTTGACGTTCATCTTCTGTGGAGCAAAGCCGATGGTCTTCCATTCAGTCTGGAGCGCCATCATCTCTTTGGTCAGTCTCTCCCAGTCGGCAGACGATTTCTTCTCTCCTCCGGCTATCGCCTCCGCCTGCTCGCAGAGGGCGGTCTTTTTGTTGAGGTTTTCCTCCTCCTTGGCCCTGAGGTCTTCAAAATGCTGCTGATGCTTCTTGTTGATCACCGTCGATGCAGCCTTGAAGCGGTTCCATATCTCGTCACGCAGCTCCTTTGCCACAGGTCCCGTCTCACGGTACTCCTGGTGCAGCTTCTGCAGCTGGTGGAACGCGCTTATCAGGTCTTCCTGCTCAGCCAGTTTCTCGGCAGCCTCACAGAGCCTTGTCTTTATCTCCAGATTTTTCTTGAAGTCATACTCTCTAAGTTCGCTGTTCAGCTTCAGCATATCGTAGAACTGCTCCACGTAAAGCTGGTAGTTGCGCCACAGCTCGCTTACCTTGGGAGCGGGAACCGCCTTGATTTCCTTCCATTCCTGCTGCAGCGCCTTGAAGTCCTGGAACGACTTGTTCACCTCTTCAGGAGTGGTAATCATCGCCTTTATCTTATCAAGGATTTCCAGTTTTCGTTGCAGATTGGCCTCTTTCTCCTCCTCCTGCTCCTTGAATATCTTGGCACGACGCTCTTTGATGACCGCCATTTCCGCCTTGAACACCTCTTCGTCGGCATCGGGCGTTATCTGGTAAGCCTCAGGGTCATTTCCCTGCTCCAGATACGCTTTCAGTTGAGCTTCCCTTTCCGCCACATGGAGTTTGTAGAAGGTAGTCTTCAGGTATTCCACCTCCTCTTTCACCGGTGCTTCCTCACCGTGAGCCACTTCCTTTACGCGCTCCAGCACTTCTTTCTTGTTGGAATATGCCTTGGCAACAAATGCTTCATTCATGCCCTGTTCAAGGGTTTGTTCTTGAGAGTCCATCTTGATAAATGTTTGGATAATACACCTTTAGTTTGCCTGAGGGTGGTTTCTGTACCACCCGGAAATCAAGCGCAAACTTACTAAATATTCTTTAATTCTCCGAATTTTATTGGTTATTTTTCTGTCAAAAGGGTCTAAATAAGACGTTTATAGCGGAAAATCCACCAAAAGAGTCCTGAAACGGCAACCGATATGACCAGCGCCACCACAAAACCGTAAGTGCTTGTCTCCATACCGTTCACCAGGTTCATTCCGAAAAGCGACGCGATAAGCGTGGGGAACATCATCAAGATGGATACCGAGGTAAGGGTACGCATCACCGTATTCATGTTGTTGTTGATGATGGAGGAATAGGTGTCCATGGTAGATTCCAAAATATTGGAATAGATGTTGGTGGTTTCGCGTGCCTGTGTCATCTCGATGTTGACATCCTCGATCAGGTCGGCGTCCAGCTCGTCAATCTGCAGTTTGAACTTCAGTTTCGACAGCAGCGTCTCGTTGCCACGGATAGAGGTAACGAAATAGGTGAGCGAATCCTGCAGGCGGCTCAGTCCGATAAGGCTCTCGTTGTTCACCTCCTTGTCAAGGTTCCTCTTGGCTTTTTCTATCAGACTGTTGATCTGCTTCAGTCGCTTCAGGTACCACACGGCAGAAGAGAGGAACAGGCGGAAGATCATATCCACATGATCCGTGAATCCCTCGCCGCGCTTCTGCTGGAAGCTCACGAAGTCGATCATCATGTTGGTTTCGTAATAGCACACGGTGATGGTCACATCGCGCTTGTGTATGATACCCAGGGGCACGGTGGTATAGGGTGTGCGCGAACGTATCTCCTTGACGTAGGGAATACGCAGAATGATGAGCATCCAGCCGTCGTCGTACTCATAGCGGGCACGCTCGTCGGTATCGCT
>CALZXH010000068.1 GCA_945830055.1 uncultured Prevotella sp. | reverse complement strand
CGGCTAACAGCGATAATGCCGAGTTTCACTTGAGGAATGTTAGTACTTTGCATAACTTTGCTTTTTGTTTGAGTTTTAGTTTTTATGAGATTTATATATTACAATTTGAATTCTGCGTTTCATTTTATCACCTTGACAGTCTTGACCGACCCGTAAGCATAGTGATTTCTGATGAGCACCATACCCTTTGCTGCGGCGATGCGCTGCCCTGCCATGTTGTAGAACTCGCTTCTCACCACGCGGTCAGAAGCATCGGAAGAAGTGTTCCTGATACCTGCCTGCATCTTCTCCACCTCTTTGCGCAGTTGTGCATGCACATTATAATATGCAGGTTTCGCATTCAGACCGGCATCAAACAACAGGGGTTGATTCTGTCTCCACGAGAAGTGGTCGGCAATGCCCCACACCAGCAATGACGGACAGTTGTCGTTGCGCAGCCAGATACGCGCGATGGCACCGTACTCCAGTGCCTGCACATCCAGGGCATCGGCTGCATACGGATTGGCAAGTGCAATATCCAGTTCGGTGATGATGCAGTTCAGTCCCAACGCAGCGTATCGCTGTATGTTCTTTTCCAGCTTCAGGGTGTCCAGTTCTCCGGTGGTAAGATGACACTGCAGCCCGCAACCGTCGATAGGCACATTGCTCTTTTGCAGCCTCTTTATCAGGTTATAGTACGCCTCTGTCTTTGTTTTACCCATAAACTCAGCACCGTATTCGTTGATGTAGAGTTTGGCATCGGGATCCACCTGGTGTGCCCAAACGAAGGCAGAGTCGATAAAGTCCTCGCCGATATAAGTAGCCCAGATAGAGGGGCGCAACTGGTAGGCGTCCGGATTGGTACGCACGATACTCTGGTCGTCATCCAGCACCTCGTTGCATACATCCCATTCGCTTATCTTACCCTTATATCTGCCCACCACGTTGACAATATGGTTCTTGAGGATGTCGAGCAACTGCTGACGTGTGAAGTTATGATTGTTCTTCTTTCCATCCTGACTCACCCATGCAGGTACTTGCGAGTGCCATGCCAGCGTGTGTCCGCGCACCGCCTGCGACTTGCGTTCCGCCAGGTTCATCACGGCATCAGAAGCGCCGTAACTGAAGTAGTTTTGCGAAGGTTCTGTAGCATCAAACTTCATCTCGTTCTCGCCCACCAGCATATTGAACTCCTTAGCCACTATGCCTGTAGCCCCCTCGTCCTTGGACAGGTCGTAGCGATAGGATGCGGCAGCCACACCAATGTTCTTGCCCAGCATGTCGGCATAAGTGCGCAGGGGTGTTTCGTTGGTCATGTCATCAGTCCAGTCATTGTCCGGATAACCGCCGTTGCCTTCCCCTGTTTCCTCGTCATCCTTCAGGTCGCCCTGTCCGCTGTAGTCCAGCGAGGTCACCTTTGCCACCACCTGGTATCCGCCCTCAGCAGTGGTACGTTGCTCCACCACCCAGGTATAGGCTTTTGGGTATCTTATGTCCAGCTGCCAGTCGTCGCCCGTTTTCCCTGAGGCGGTGAGCAGCACCACCTCGTCATTAACCTGCAGTGAGGCATCGTCGGTGAGTACGATAGCAAGACGGGGCATACGGTCGGAGGTTTCAAAATCCTGTGTCTTGTTGCTGTATTTGAGAGCCCCCCTGACGAGCAAGGCATCATGGTTGGCAGCATCCTTCACACGGCACTCCAGCCTTGCCTCGGGATGCAGGGTCACCTGAACGGCAGTTGCGGCAGATGCTGCATTGACAAACTGCAGGGTACCTGTCTGCGCATTACCCGGACGCACTGTGCCATACACCTCTGTAGGGGATGCCACCGTACCGCAACCGCTGAGCACGGTTCCATTCATCAGCACCAGTGTACCGTTGGCGCCCAGCGCACCGCTACTGCTGTTCTGCAATGTTGACTCCGCATCATTGTCTATACACAGCGTTCCCTGTCTCACCGTCACGCCACCATTGATATCGTTCTGTTCTCCTGTGATGGTACATACGCCATTGCCCTCTTTGATAAGTGCGATGGCATTGCCGCTGAAACCGGGGATGATATCACCTGCCAGGGTATCGTCCATGCCCTTGCAGCCAATCACGTAGTACGATTTGGAAGAGCCTGTCTTATAGTAAGAAGAAAGCACACTTCCCTTTTCCATCTGCAGCGCCCCGATACGCACGCCGCGGGTTCCCGATTCCATTGCAATACGGCTTCCTTCGTGCAGCATCAGACTGTGGCCTGCCAGCAGTGAGTTATAGTTGGAACCGTCGATATTGTCGGGTTGGAAAGTGCCGCTGCTCATAATCAGTCCGTAGAAGCCACAACTTCCTGCCACCTCTTTGTAGGGATATACATGCACTGCACCCGTGTGTTGGCTCCAATCAGGATAAACGGTACCCTTGCTGTCCTTGCTGCCCAGATAGGAGCGTTCTCCACCAGCATAGATTTTCAGCACGCCAGCGCCCGCCACCTTGCCCGTCCATTCCGAGTAGCGCGATGTGCGCACGTTGGCAGTTTGCCCTTCTGGGATATGGATATTGTCTGAAATGGTAGCATAACTGCTTGAAGTGTTGCTGACACAATAGTCCAATACGCCCCCGTCTTCAACGGTCACATAGTCGTCATAGGGTCCCGCCAGTTGGATATCGTCCATATAGTAGTCTGAGGTGTCGCAGTGTATGCCCACACGCAGCACCCCCGAAGCGTTGTCTTCATCCACCGCCTTGAGTGTATAGGATTTCTGCTGCCACAACTGTTTGTCACCCTGATAGGGATAGCCCTCATCACGATACACCTCCTGCGTGCCCACATATACCGCCAGCTGCTTGTAGTCGGAGGCATCTTCGGCACTGCGGTACAGTCTGTATCTCAACATGGGATAGCGGCTGGAAAGCGCCTGCCCTCGCAGCTCTGTAGGCAACGTAAATTCCGGATAGCAGTTCCACTCCGACAGTCTCACATGGAGCACCTTGTTGGCAGGATTGGTAGGATCAGCCTCCACTGTGGCAGTGGAAACGACAGAGGAAGAATACACATTCCACATGGTCCAAGTAGTACCAATCGCATAACTCTCAAAATCGCATACCGTCAATGGGGCGGCCTTGAAAGATACCAAGATAAAAAGTGCGACACACAGACATTGCAATCGTTGTTTCATCATGTTCTTTAACAGAAAATCTGACCCTTTGTAAAGTGTTGTTTCGTTTTAGGAAAGTTATTACCTGCAAAAGTACATGAATAATGTGAAATGCCCCAAAAAAAGTGACATATTTTTCAGATGGAAGCATCAAAAAAGCCAACCTGCAGCCTTCTGCCATTTGGACAATGCCTGTATCAGTTGGGCACGGGCATCAATTTCCTCGGCTTTTGCCTGCTGCCACAGTGCCTGTGCCTCCAACAGGTCGCTCATGGTCTCTGTGCCCGCATCGTAGGCACTGCGTGAAAGGCGCAGGTTCTCCACAGCCTGCTCCACCGAGAGGGCAGCAATACGACAAGCCTCCAACTGTTCGTCAAGCGTGTTGCAAGCCTGTGCCAGCTCCAGCTGCATCTGCTCGGTCTTGTCAGCACGGTCAATCTCTGCCATACGCAGGGCGGCCTTGGCTGAGCGCACCTTGCCACGACGCTCACCGAAATGGAAGACGGGAATGGAGAGCGACAGTCCTGCGGATGCCGAGAACTTGTCGGTCAGCGTTTGGTCGTGGAGCGTCTGTGTGCCGGCAAGGGCGGTAGTGGCATCCACCTTCACCTTTCCCCCATAAGCATAACCTCCTGTGGCAAAGGCAGCCAGCTGCGGCAGGAAGTCGGCACGGGTCAGTTTCACCTGCTGGCGTGCCATCTGCGTCTGCTGTTCCAGCAGAGCAAACTCCGGGCGCCGCTCCAGGGCAGCGGCATCCGCCCCCTTGCCCACAGCCTCCTCAGCCTGTCTGCTCACCTCGTTCCATTCGGGTGCCGCCACACAGACAGCACTGTCCAAAGGCAGTCCGATGATATGGCACAGGTTCATGCAAGCCAGTCGCTCGGCATGGTCGGATCGGGTCACGTCGAGTTGCGAACGGTTGAGGTTGACCTGCACCTTCAGCAGGTCGTTGCGGGTGCGCATACCGTGGGTTACGGCAGACTGCACAACGCGCTCCAGTTCTATGAGCAACTGCCTGTATGCCCGTGCCACACCTGCCATTTCGTGCGCCTTGACCATCAAAGAGTAAGCCTCATCCACCTCTGTCAGCACCTCCTGGGCAGTGAGTTGCCGGTTCTGCTCCGCCATCTGCCTGCCTATCCTTGCCATGCGGTAGGCAGCCTGCACCTTGCCTCCCATGTACAGGGGCTGGGTAAGCGTCAGCGAAGTGTTGAAGAAGCGGTGCATGTCATATTTCACCTGCATGGCAGGAAACTCGGCATACTGCGCCAGTCCGAGCTCATTGCCCTGCGCATCAGCCATCACCATAGGCACATAGCCGCCCGTCTGTGCATTGAACTGATAGACAGGCAAGGTGGAGGCAGGGGTATTGAGCGACCCCGAGGCGGTGCTCAGCATACCCAGTGAACTGAACTTGATATCGGGGAAGAAATTCGCCCTTGCCGCCTGCAGGGTATAGGCAGCCTGGTCTTGCCTGACCACGGCAGAAGAGATACGCCTGTTGTGCAGCAGCGCCAACTGCCGGCAACGGTACAGACTGAGGGAATCCTGCGCCGCAACCGTGGCAGCGACTGTCAGGAAGAGCAGAAGGAAGGAATGTCTTTTCATGGTTTACGTTTCATCATCAGTGAATACAATACCGGTATGAACACAAGGATAATGACGGTGCCTGCCGACAGACCGCCCATGATGGTCACCGCCATGCTGCCGAAAAGGGAATCGGAGAGCAGGGGTATCATGCCGAGGATGGTGGTGAGCGATGCCATCATCACGGGTAGCAGGCGCGACTTGCTGCTATCTACAAGCGCCTGTTCCAAAGGCTTGCCCTGTGACTGTTGCAGCGAAATCTCGTCGATGAGCACGATACCGTTCTTGATCATCATGCCTATCAGTCCCAGCATACCCACGATGGAGACAAAACCGAAGTCCTTGCCGCTGACCAGCATTACGGGCAGCACCCCCACTATGACAAAGGGGATGCAACAGAGGATGATGAGCGGGCGGCGCAGGTCGTTGAACAGCAGGATGAGGATGAGTATCATCATCACTACCGACAGGGGGAATCCCTTGAACAGGTACGAGGTGGATTGGGTGCTTGCCTTGTGCTCGCCCTCCCAACTCAGCGTATAGCCCTGGGGCAAGGGGATACGTTCTATGTCACGGGCAATGGCAAGGCGTGCCGTCTCAGTAGATATGCCCGGACGCGGGGAGCACTGCATACGCTGCATACGCTGACCGTTGTAGCGCACTACCACAGGCTCTTCCCAACACAGGTCGATGCCCTGTGACACCTGCGACAGGGGGGTGGTGCTCGACACCATACCGATGATATCGTCTTTCGACAGTCTGCCGCTCATCAGTTTCTGCACCGTGCTGCGGTCAAAGAGGTTGGCTACATTGGGCATCATGCCAAACACGCTCACATCGTCGAGCTGCCCCACCTGTCCGCCCTTGCCGTTGACACAGTTGACATAGATATTCTCGGGATAGATGCCATTGTAGAAGGTGCCCACGGGAATGCCATCGGTATATGCCATCAGCGACAATGACACGTCACTGCGCGAAAGGGCACTCCACCTTGCCGCCGACTGGTTATAGCGGATATTGAGTACAGGCACCTGCGGCTCCCAGTCAGAGGTGGGCAGATATACCATGTCGCTTCGCCTCACCACCGCCTTGGCTGAGTCGGTAAGCCGGTGCAGCACCTGCGGGTCGGGACCGCTGAAACATGCCTCGATGGGATATTTCTTGTACATCAGGTTGTAGCGTTTCACCTTGACGTATGCTTCCGGAAAACTGTCATTCAGCATCTGCTGTATGTCCTCCATGGCATGTACCAACGCCTGCGATGAGGTGAAATCCACAATCAGTTCGCCATACGACAGCGAGGGAGTGGCGATGGAGCGCACCAGGTTGTAACGTGAGGGAGTACCGCCCACGCTGGTGGTGACATGGGTCACCTCTTCACGCTGCTCCAGCATGGCGGCGGCAGCAGCCAGGTCTTCAGCCACCTTGTCGGAGTTGTAGCTCTCGGGCAGCTTGTACTCTATATACAGCTGGTCGTAATCCATATCGGGAAAGAAGCTCTGTCTGAGATAGGGATAGCACAAGGCACTGAGCACCAGCACGGCTACGGCACATGCCACCGTGACAAGCCGGTGCGACAGACACAGCCTCACCACCCTTTCCAGCACGCGGTACGCCCTGCCGGTGAAGGGGGTGTCTCTGCTCACCGTGGGATGCAGCATCCTGTCTGCCATCAACGGAGCATGCGCCAGTGCCAGCAGCCAACTGATAAACAGCGAGACGGCGATGACGATGAACAGGTCGCGCACATACACACCTGCCGTATCGGGACTCATGAAGATAGGCAAAAAAGCAAGGATGGCTATGAGCGTGGCACCGAGCAGGGGCATGGCTGTCTTCTTCCCGATGGCAGTAAGGGCTTCACGGCGCGACTTGCCTGCCTTCAAATCTACCAGGATGCCGTCGATAATCACGATGGCATTGTCCACCAGCATACCCATGGCAAGGATAAAGGCTCCCAACGACACGCGCTGCAGGGTACCGTCAAATCCCCAGAGCATCAGGAACGACCCAAAGACGATGATCACGAGCGACAGACCGAGGATGAGCCCCGCCTTGAAGCCCATGAAGAAGATGAGCGCCACCACTACGATGAGCACCGACTCCGCCAGGTTGACGAGGAAGGTATTGAGCGCATCCGACACACGTTCGGGCTGGAAGAACACCTTTTCGCACTGTATGCCCACGGGAAATCCGGCAGCAATCTGTTCCAGCCGTTCCTCCACCTGCTTGCCCACCTTCAATATATCGTAACTGTCGGAGCAGGCGATGCTGATGCCCAAAGCCCGTTCTCCGTCGTGCTTCATGGCATTGCGCGTAGTCTTCTCATAGCCGCTCCACACACGGGCTATGTCGCGGATGCGCAACTGGTCATCGCCATGACCGCGGACAAGCATATCGGCAATATCATCCACCTTGTTGAAACGGTTGTCCACCGTAACCCTCAGACGCCTCTGTCCGTTGTCGTAATAACCGGCATAGGCGGTGGCGTTCTGCCCGTTGAGCGTCTGTATCACTTCGGTGGGCAGCACGCCGAGGTTCGCCATCTTGTCCTCACGCAGATCCACGTAGATACACTCCTTGCGCCTGCCGTAGATATCCACCCTGGTCACTCCCTTGATGGCACTCACCTCGCGCTTCACCAGTTCGGCATAGTCGTTGAGCTTGCTGTCGCTGAAACCGACATCCCCCTTGAGGGCATAGAACATGCCATAGACATCGCCGAAATCATCGCTCACGGAGAGAATCTGCGCCCCTTGGGGCAGCGAGGGAGTCACATTGTATATCTTGCGGCGCAGCAGGTCCCACTGTTGTTCCAGCTGTCCGTCCTTGACCGTGGGCTTGAGTTCCACGGTGATGATTGCCATATCGGCATACGACGACGACTCCACATGGTCCAGAGAGGGCATCTGCCGGATAGCCTTTTCCAGCGGGTCGGTCACCTCCATCTCCACCTGATGCGCCGAGGCGCCCGGATAGGTCGCCACCACTAATGCCTGCTTCACCCTGATGGCAGGGTCTTCCAACTTGGGCATCTCGCCGAAAGCCCACAATCCACCCAGGATAAGGCACACCACGAAAGTGTTGATAAGGGTGCGCTTGCCTAAAGCCCATTCACTGATATTCATATTGCCTGTTGTTGGTTAAAAGATGGGGCTGTCTGTTCCCACCTGAAGTTTGTCACATCATTCCGCCCACATTGGTTGCCGAGGGCTGCGGCACCTCTTTCACCTGCTGTCCGTCTTCAAGATGGCGCACACCGGCAGCCACCACCTTCTCCCCAAGACTGACGCCCCTCACCGTGATACTGCCGTCAGACGATGCCGACAGGGGCTGCACCTCACGACGCCTCACCTCATGGCGGGCTGCGCTGAAGATATATACACACGACTTGCCCTCATGACTGAACACCGCAGCCGAAGGGATGCTCGCCACGGCACTGTCGGCTGCCCCCACCCTTGCATATACAATGGTGGACATGCCGGGGGTAACCTTACGGCGGTCGTATTCACCCTCCACAGCGTAGCGCACGCTGTACAGCTGGTTGGCGTTTGCCACCCTACCCGTACGCACAGGGCGCAACGACAGCTGACTGCCGTTGAGGGCATCGATAGCACAACGGAAGTCGGCAAGACGGTCCATACGGCAGTAGTCCCGTGCCGACACGTTGATTTCCACCTCTACCCCATCGCCCGCTGCAATGCTCACGATAGGCATACCGGCACTCACCGTCTCTCCCGCTTCGTGGAGCCGCTCCTTCACGTAGCCCGCCACGGGTGCCGTCAGCCGGGTGTCAGCAAGCTGGTTGCGGTGGTTCTCTAACTTCTGGGTTATCTGCTGCAGGGCATAACGCGCCTGGTCGTAGCTCTGTGCCGTGGTGGTGTTCTCGCGATACATGGCTATCACTCGCTTAGCATCTGCCTCTATGCGGCTGTACTCGGCTTCGGTGGCAGCCAGCTGCAGACGGTAGTCACGACTGTCCATCTCGGCTATCAGCTGCCCTTTGCGCACATAGTCGCCCTCCTTGACCGCCATCCGCACCAGCGGACCGCTGACACGGAACGACACGTTGACTTCTTCTGATGCCACGGTGCGCCCGGGAAACGACACCACACCGCTTTCGCCGCCGGCACCTACTGCCTCAGCCACATACACGCTGGGAACTTCCGGCAACCGGGCAGACTTGTCCCTGCACGCCGTCAACAGCAGCAGGGAAATCATGGACAGGTAAATTCTATAACTCATAAACCGTAATTATTACTTGATGACAAGTGCAAATGTAAGCAATAGCCGCCAAGCAGTAATGTTCATTATTTCCCTATTGATGGCAGATTTTCCACAGCACCAGCCAATTTATGTTATAATGAATATAAAAAGGGAAAAATCAGACATTCGGTTGTTGGAAATTTCCGTTACTTTTGCAAAGTATTGGACAATCCTCTACACTCTGCGACTATGGAAAAACGGATCAACATCAGCGACTTCAACAAGCAGTATGCCGGCGTGGTAGGCAACCTGATATATGCCGACGACAGCGTCACGATGCTCTACGACGTGAGACATCTGCCTTTCTGGAACGAGATAGGCAGCTTCGACTTCTCCGTGGTGATGCTGTGCAAGGAGGGATGTATCGAGGCTTCGCTCAACGAAACCGTATGCAGGGCAACGGCAGGCGAACTGCTGTTCTGCAGCGGTCTGCACACCATGACCAAGGCGATGCTGAGCACCGACTTCCTCTGCGATGTCATCTGCCTGTCCACTCGCAAGTACCACGAACTGATGACCCCCGACAAGGAGGTGATGAACAACCTGCTCTTTGCCATTGACAAACCCGTGATAAAACTCTCTGACGAGGAGACGGAACTGGTGAAATGCTACCTGAAACTGGTGTGGACCAAGATGAAGCAAACCACCACCTGCTTCAGTCAGCGCACCATCAGCGCCATCATCCATGCACTCATCTTAGAGTTTATGGCAGCCTGCGAACGGCGCAAGGGCAGTCACACGGCAGACAGCGTCACAGGTCGTAGCAGACAAAGCGCGCTGGCACATAATTTCCTGTTGCTGCTGTCTGAAGAGGTGAGCCGCCGGCACCAGGTGGCATACTACGCCGGACGACTATGCGTGAGCGCCAAATACCTGAGCATGGTAGTGAAGCGGGAAACGGGAAAGACGGTGTCGGAATGGATACACGAACAGTTGACCGAACAGATACGCAACATGCTGATCAACACGCAGCTGTCGTGCAAGGAGATAGCTGCGAAGACAGGCTTTCCCAACGTGTCGTTCTTCGGCAAATACACCAAGGAACGACTGGGCGACAGTCCGATGGCATACCGCACCAACAACCGCAGCAAATAGCAAAGAGGTGCCGCAACCCAGAGTTGCGGCACCTCTTGTATCATAACAGGCAGAGGGATTATCCGTAGATAATCTTTCCGTTTTCGTCTTCGTAGGGAGTCAGATCCTTGGCATACTGGTTCATGGCACGCAGACTCATACCCA
This sequence comes from uncultured Prevotella sp., assembly GCA_945830055.1. Lineage (GTDB taxonomy): Bacteria > Bacteroidota > Bacteroidia > Bacteroidales > Bacteroidaceae > Prevotella. The sequence goes on along the minus strand of CALZXH010000068.1, from coordinate 2,187 downwards.
TGGAAGAGAAGCCTCCATCGTGGAAGAGGTTCTGCATGGTCACCTTGCGGGTGAAGTCAGAGAACATCATCACGCAGTAGTCGGCACACTCTTCAGCAGAGGCGTTGCCCAGCGGAGACATCTTGTTGGCAAAGTCCATCAGGTTGTCCATATCCTTGATGCCCTTGCCTGCAGTGGTAGGTGTGGGCGACTGGGAGATGGTGTTGATACGTACATTCTTCTCACGACCGTAGATATATCCGAAACTGCGGGCAATGCTCTCCAGCATGCTCTTGGCGTCAGCCATATCGTTGTAGCCGAAGAAGGTACGCTGTGATGCCACGTAGGTCAGCGCCACCACGGAGCCGTACTCGGCAATGGCATCCTGCTTCTTAGCCACCTGAAGCATCTTGTGGAAAGAGATGGCAGAGATGTCGAGGGTCTTCTGCAGATAGTTGTAGTCCAGGTCATCATAGGTGCGACGCTTGCGCACATTGGGACTCATGCCGATGGAATGGAGCACAAAGTCAATCTTTCCACCCAGCAACTTCACCGACTCTTCAAATACCTTTTCCAAATCCTCCACACTGGTGGCGTCGGCAGCCACAACAGGGGCATTCAACTGCTTGCTCAGTTCATCGAGTTCGCCCATACGCAATGCCATAGGGGTATTGCTCAGGGTGATGGTAGCACCCTCTTCAACGGCTTTCACAGCCACTTTCCAAGCGATTGACTCGGAGTTAAGCGCACCAAAAATGATACCGCGCTTGCCTTTCAATAAATTGTGAGACATCTTGATAATTACTTCTATTTGTTTGAATTTCGGCACAAAATTACAACTTTTGTGCATACTACACAAACATTTTCGCCGTTTTTAGTGTCTCTGCCCCTTTTACCGGTTGCCGGACAGCAGCATCACTTGGCTGTGACGCTGCTGCTGGTACTGCCTATGGTCAGGGTATAGGAACTGCCCGAAACCAGTTCCGGACAGGAAATGATGAGTCCTGAACCCGAGGTGCTACCCGGCTTGTTGCCGCCGCCTGCATGTTGCAGTGCGAAGGGAGAGAAGGGAGAACCACCACCCGTAGAGGAATAGTCAGACGGGATATCGCAGGTGAGCAAAGTGGTGGAACCGCTGAGCAGACTGAACGTCGCACCGGCAGTGACAGAAGACGATCTGGTGATATAGGGCTGACTGCCGGAACCGAGCGAAGAGTTGCGCCCGCCGATGGCTATTAGGGTACCTCCGGTCACCTTGACAGTGTTTCCCGTCTCGTCAGAGGCATCCACACCGCCCTCTGAGTTGGTGGGAGCGAAGGTGCGGGTAACACCGCCGCTGATGGCTATGCCGGCATTGGAGTCAATGGCGTCACAGGTAGAGGAGAACACGGTGAGGTCACCGCCCGTGATATACAGGTTTGACGATGAGTTGAGACCGTCGTCATAGGTATGGATATTGAAAGTGCCTCCGGCGATGTTGAGTAAGGTACCCTCGGCAAAAACCATCTCACCCGCCTGGGCGGCAGGATAGGAATAGGTTACCTGTCCCACACCGAGTTGCAAGGACTGGGCGAATGCGCACATGCAGAGCACGGCGCCTATAGTTAGTGAAAAGAGTCTTTTCATGATGATTTCTTTTTGATTGGTTATTTACTTGACCGAGTTTGCGGTTACCGTTTTCACTTCCTGCCGACCTTTCAGCAGATACATTCCTTTGCCCAATGCAGAGGCAGCGGCACGCTGCGAGGAGAAGGTGCCCACATACAGTCCCGAAAGGGTATAGACACTCACTTCATCTGATGCAGCAGCCGCTTCTGGACGTGCTATGGCTGCCGGGTCGGATGAGAAATACATCTTGGTGAGCGAGGCGAGTGACAGCCGGTGCTCGCCGTTGGCATCACGCACCTCAGCCTCTTCACCGGCAAAAGTGATGTGTACAGTCGCTGCGTCACACGACAACAGACTGCTGTCGCTTGTCTGGAACACAAGATAGGAATAGGAGTCTGCCCATGCAGTAATGGCAAACAAAAGGGCACCTCCCAAAGTGAAAAGCTTTTTCATTAAAAGGAAAGTAATAAGCGGTAAAAGAAATTTAGTTGAAACCACCCGGAACGTTTCCGCCCGGTAGGTTTGATTATTACAAAAGTACTTCAAATCAATAGTTCGTTAAAAATTAATATATCGGCTTAGGCAGCTTTACGCTGCCAG
>CALZXH010000067.1 GCA_945830055.1 uncultured Prevotella sp. | reverse complement strand
ACCCAGGGTGTCATTCCGCTTCGCTCCATTCTGCCCTGGGCTAGGCGCAGGCTGCCCTTTCAGGGCGCACAAATCATCAGCAAGCAGTCAGTGCGCACAAATCGACGAACTCACGTTATTTTAGGCACGGAAGTATTTTAGGCACGGAAGTATTTTAGGCACGGAAGTATTTTAGGCACGGATTACACGGATTTTTTTTGCTTGAAATGATGATGGGGCGAAACAAGTTTCGCACACGGCTTGCCAAAAACAGTAATAGGCGAAGCCTTAAAGAGTAATAGGCTGCGCCTTAAAGAGTAATAGGCTGCGCCTTAAAGAGTAATAGTTTCTACGAACCTTAAAGAGTAATAGGCTGCGCCTTAAAAATCCGTGTAATCCGTGTAATCCGTGCCAAAAAAATCTTCCGTGCCAAAAAATCCGTGCCCTAAACCTTAAAACCTTAAACCTTAAATCATTAAATTTGCATACTGCACATGTGCATCAGGGGGGAGGGGCTATCGGGCTGAAGATGTTATCAATCTGTAAATGAGGCTAATAAATCATATAATATCGGAGGCTGGCGATGAGGTGTGCGGAAAAAAGACTATATTTATGCCGTATTCCACCCCGCCGAGGACATTAAACAACAGGCATAACAGTTGAAAACCGATAAAAAAGGAGGTAATTATGAAGAAAAAGTATCATTGGGTGACACTTCTGGCAGCCATCACCATGCTGCCCCTCGAAGCAGAAGCCTGCACAGGCATCACCCTGAAGAACAAAGACAACAGTACCGTGACCGCACGCACCATAGAGTGGGCAGGAAGCGACCTGGAAAGCAAGTACGCCATCGTGCCCAGAGGCTATACACAGCGCTCGCTGGTGCCCGACGGCAGCCAGAGCGGCATGGAGTTTACGGCGAAGTACGGCTATGTGGGACTTGCCGTGCAGCAGCCAGAGTTTGTGGTGGAAGGTATCAACGAGGCAGGACTTGCCGCCGGACTGTTCTATTTTCCCGAGTACGGCGAATACGAGACCTACAACGCTGCGGAGAAAGAACGCACCGTCAGCGACCTGCAGCTCGTGTCGTGGATTCTCGCCAGCTTCAGTACGGTGGATGAGGTGAAGAACGCCATGAACAGCGTGCATGTGGTGGCGATAGACCCCCGCGGCTCTACCGTACACTGGCGCATCACCGAGCAGAGCGGCAGACAGGTGGTGCTGGAGATAGTGGGGAAGAAGATGAGGTGGCACGAGAACAGGCTGGGCGTACTGACCAACTCGCCCGACTTTGAATGGCATCTTACCAACCTGAACAACTATACCAACCTGGCTGCCGGACCGATACGCACCAACAAGGTGGGCACGCTGAATCTCGTGGCCTTCGGCGGAGGAGGCGGACTGCATGGCATCCCCGGCGACATGACACCGCCGTCGCGCTTTGTGAGGGCTGCCTTCTTCCAGGCCACCGCCCCGCAACAGCCTACGGCGGAGAAGGGAGTGGAACAGGCGTTCCATATACTCAACAACTTCGACATCCCCGTGGGCATACAGTTTGCCGAGGGCGACACCGTGCCCGATATTCCCAGTGCCACGCAATGGACGGTAGCTACCGACCTGAAGAACAGGCGCATCTACTACCGCACGATGTACGACAGCACCATCAGATGCTTTGACCTGAAGAATATCGACTTTGCCAAAGGGAAATACAGATGGGCTCCGCTGGACAAGCAGAAGAGTCAGCCCATAGTGATGCAGTAGGCTCTATCCGAACAGTTCGCGCAACGCCTCTTCCACCTTGCGCACAGGATGCAGCCGGATGCTGAACTTGGAGGCGTCGATGCCCTGAAGGTTGTACTTGGGGAGGATGAAATGGGAGAAGCCCAGTTTTTCGGCTTCGCTGATGCGCTGCTCGATACGGCTCACGGGGCGCACCTCGCCGCTGAGACCTACCTCGCCTGCCATGCACCAGCCCGACTCTATGGGGGTGTCCACATTGCTCGAGAGCACCGCGGCAATCACACTGAGATCCGTGGCAAGGTCGGTGACACGCAGTCCGCCGGCGATGTTGATGAACACGTCTTTCTGCATCAGCTTGAAGCCCACCCTTTTCTCCAGCACAGCCAGCAGCATGTTCAGGCGGCGCTGGTCGAACCCCGTGGCGCTGCGCTGCGGAGTGCCGTAGGCGGCAGAGGAAACGAGTGCCTGCGTCTCCAGCAGGAAGGGGCGCACCCCCTCGATGGCGGCACTGATGGCAATGCCCGACAGACCGTCGTGCTCCTGGTTGAGCAGCAGTTCCGAGGGGTTGCTCACCTGCCTCAGTCCCGACTGCCGCATCTCGTAGATGCCCAGTTCTGAGGTGCTGCCGAAGCGGTTCTTGATGCTGCGGAGGATGCGGTACAGATGCTGGCGGTCGCCCTCGAACTGTATCACGGTATCCACGATATGCTCCAGAATCTTGGGACCCGCCAGCGTGCCCTCTTTGGTGATATGGCCGATAAGGATGACCGGCACGCCGCTGGTCTTTGCGAAGCGTAGCAGGGCAGAGGCACATTCGCGCACCTGCGCCAGACTGCCCGCGCTGGAGTCGATGGTGTCGGTACTGATGGTCTGTATGGAGTCGATGACCACCAGCTGGGGCTTGGTGTCCTCTATCTGCGTGAAGATGTTTTCGAGCGAGGTCTCGCAAAGTATGCGGCAATGGTCGCTGTCGGCACTGCTGATACGCTGGGCGCGCATCTTCAGCTGGTGGGCGCTCTCCTCACCGCTGACGTAGAGGATATGCAGGTGGGGCAGGTTCAGTATCGTCTGCAGCGTGAGCGTGCTCTTGCCGATGCCCGGTTCGCCGCCCAGCAGCACGATGGAACCCGGCACCAGTCCGCCACCCAGCACGCGGTTGAACTCGCTGTCGTGCATGTCGATACGTGGCTCGTCGTGCGAGGTGATGTCGCTGAAGCGCAGGGGCACATTCCTCTTGCCGCCCCGCTGGCGTACCGCCGATGCCGTCTGTGAAGCCCTGGCGCCGCTGTCGGCTGCAATCCTTATCTCCTTGAAGGTGTTCCATTGGCCGCAGGCAGGGCATTTGCCGATCCATTTCACCGACTCCTGTCCGCAGTTGCTGCACACAAATGCTGTCTTGTCTTTTGCCATAGCTGCAAAAGTAATAAGAAATTTCTTCTATGCAAAAAAAACTTTGTACTTTTGCAACACACTATCCCACGGACCGGGCAGTCCGCCAGAAGGCAGGAAAGCAAGCCCCCCTCCGGGAAACAACAACAACCCGCTGAACATGAAACATCTGACACTGGTTTTAGCCCTGCTGGCATTCCTCGCATCCTGCGGCACCTCGGAGGAGGAGCAGAAAAGGCTCTCCCGACAAGAACGGCTGCGGCTGGCAAAGGAAGACAGCGCCGCGCTGAAGATAGCCGTAGTGCCCACCATCGACTGCATGCCGCTGCTCGTGGCTAGGCATTGCAGGCTGTTTGACACCCTGGGGGTGGACGTGAGGCTGCGCCTCAACCATGCCTACCTGGACGGAGACGTGATGCTGAGAAAGAAAAAGGTGGAGGGTGCGCTGACCGATATCGTGAGATGCGAATACATGAAGGCTACAGGAGTGCCCCTCAGCTACGCCACCGCCACGGACGCCTGGTGGCTGCTCTTTGCCAACAAGATGGCGAGAATCAAGAGACCCGGACAGCTGTATGACAAGATGATGGCGATGAGCCGCTATTCAGCCACGGCGCTGCTGGCTGACATGACGGTGGACAGCGCACGGCTTGCCGACGACAGGGTGTACCGCATACAGGTAAACGACGTGAACCTGCGCTGGGCGATGATGGCCAACAACGAGATGGACGCGGCATGGCTGCCCGAACCACACGCCACACTGGCAAGAACCGCCAAGCACCCGGTGCTGGCTGACAGCAGGAAGACGGGACTGAAAATGGGGGTGGTGGCTTTCCGCGAGGAGGCTGCCGCCGACACGGCAAGGCAGAGGCAGATAGCGGCTTTCCTGAAGGCGTATGACATGGCGTGCGACTCGCTCAACACCCACGGGGTGAGGCACTATGCCTTCTTGCTGGAGAAATACGCGGCGCTGCACAAACGCTACCATACGCTGCTGCCCGAAGACATACGCTTCGCCAAGGCGTCGGCACCCCTGCAGGAGGATATCGACGTGGCGGTGAAGTGGCTGGAAGTGCAGAAAACAAAGAATACCAAGAACACGAAGAACTAAGCATGGCATATACATTGAAGGAAATACTGGCTGCGCTGGATGCCAACAGAACCGCTGAGGCGCTGGAGGCATTCGACAACTATACATACGCTAATCCCGAACTGGCGGCAGAGGGACTGCTGGACAGCGAGAAAAGGGACTACCAGCAAATTCTAAAGTACTGGGCGCGGGGCTATAAGGACCCTGATGCCGACGCGCTGCTGCGCAGTATGCAGGAGAGGATATACGGAAAACTGCAGGATCTGAGGCTGCGACAGACCGTGAAGCGCAACAGCATGATGTACGGCTGTGCCAGGGAGGTGATGCAGAACGGAGGGCCCTGGGAGGCTGACGAGGTGAGGCGCAAGATGGAACTCTTCGTGAGCGAGGTGACCATGCTGCAGCTGGAGCCACCGCACGTGAGGGAGGACAAGCAAAGGCAACTGATGCAACGGCAGCACCGCCTGCGCTCACTGGTGTTCAAGCAACTGCTCGTATCGCCACAGTGGACCGCTGCCGACGCACAGGCGTATGCCGCCATGCTCACATCGCCTACCGTGGATGCCATCGACCAGCAGCTCATGGTGAGCGCCATCACCCTGTCGCTGTTCAATTTCTTTGACTTCAACAGGTGGAAGGCGCTGTTTGATACCTATGCCGCCGGCACCGAAGAAAAGGTGAAGCAGCGCGCACTCGTGGGCTGGGCGCTGGGCACGCACTACTGTCCGGCTTGCCACAGGGACGAGATGACGGGTATGCTCGTGGGCGTGATGGGCAAGGAGGAAACGGCAAAAGAGCTGGAAACGCTGCAGATGCAGGTGCTCTACTGCATGGATGCCGAGAACGACACGCGCAGACTCAGGGACGAGATAATGCCCGGTCTGCTGAAGAACAACGCCTTCAGGATGAACGAGAAGGGGGAGTGGATAGAAAAGGAGGACGACCCGATAGAGAATATCCTGCATCCCGATGCCGAGATGGAAAGGATGGAACAGGCGGAACAGAGTTTCAAGAAGATGTACGAGATGCAGCAGAAGGGGGCTGACATCTACTTCGGCGGCTTCGCCCAGACCAAGAGAATCCCCTTCTTCCAAGAGATAAGCAACTGGTTTGTGCCTTACTATCCTGAGCACCCCGAACTGCAGCAGATGCTGGACAAGGTGAAGAAGGGCAGGAAGATAGCCGAGGTGGCGGAGAAAGGACCTTTCTGCGACAGCGACAAGTATTCGTTTGTGTATGCCCTCACGCAGGTGATGGACAGGATGCCGCCGCAGTTGGGCGAGATGCTGGAGTCTGACCAGTTTATGCTGGGACCGGCATCCCACGGACAGGAGGTGCAGGCACCCTCGTATCTCCGACAGACGTATCTGCAGATGCTGTACCGCTACTTCAAGATAAGCACGCTGAATGCCGGACTGGGAAATCCCTTTGACAACACTATGGCTGGGGATGCAGGCGACCTGCCGTTCCTGTTTGTGGCCAACGGCAAACTGCTGCCCTTGCTCTCGCCCAAGCTCGTGACTACCATGGCGGTGATGCTGATGTCGCAACGGCATGAGGAGGAGGCGGCACAGCTGATGAAGAGCTTTGAACGCACCACTGACCACTGGGACTACGCCAGCTGTATGATCATGGCGAATGTGTCGGGGGAGAAGGAGAAGTATTTCAGCAAGGCGCTGGAGTTTGAGCCGGGGAATGCGGCTGCCACGCTGGGACTGGCAAGGGCACTTTTTGAACAGGAGAGGTTTGAGGAGGCTGCTGGCTGCTATGAACGGCTGCTGAAGGAAACACCCGACAAGAAGAACCTGCAACTGGAGTATGCCACCTGTCTTACCAATCTGTGCCGCGCGGAGGAGGCGCTGCCCATCCTCTTCAAGCTGGATTACGAGCATCCTGAACATGCTGCCATCCTGCGTGTGCTGGCTTGGGCGCTGACCCAAGGCGGAAAATACGCACAGGCGGACAAGACATACGCGCGACTGTTGGCTCTCAAACAGAAGGAAGATACCGACCGGGTATATTACGCACTGTCGCTCTGGGCGGGGGGACAGACGGAGCAGGCGGCGGATCACTTCATCGAGTATCTGAAGCCGATGATGCAGGGCTCTGACGGTTCTGCCCGCTTTTTCGAGAAGGAAGTGGTGGAACTGGAGCGCGCGTTTGTGGAGTCGCACTTCTCAGACACGGAGATAAAGCTGATGAGAGACTACATCCTTATAGGAAGGGTGTGAGCAGGTGGGCAAACCACCCGCGAAACTTCTGCCAGGGGGTGCGGAAGGCATCCCATGTTTCGGGCGTGAGGTACACGCTTTTCTGTTTGTCGTTGTCAAACATGTTGTCCAGCTGTCGGGTGACGGGCTGGTCTATAATCACCGCATTCTCTTCATAATCCCAGCTCAGGCTACGGGCGTTGAGGTTGGCGCTGCCTACGGTGCAGAATTTGCCATCGACCATGATCACCTTGGTATGGTGGAAGCCGGGCTGGTACAGCCACACGTGTACTCCCTTCTTCATCAGCTTGTGCACATTATAGAATACGCAGTCGGGAGTGAGGGGAATGTCGCTCTTGGCTGACACCATGATCTCTACCTTGACGCCGCGTCTTGCGGCATTGCGCAAGGCTTTTTTCAGCTTTCTGTTGAGGGTGAGGTAGGGGTTGATGAGCTTGATGGAGTCCCTGGCGGCATTGATGGCCTCGGTGTAGAACACGCGGATGATGTCGTTGGAGATGCGGGGCTCACGGTTGATGATGCCCACTTTCTTGTGGCGGGCTGTAGAGGTGGTGTCGGGTCTCAGTCCCTGCATCTCTACGGGTTCGTACGCCCTGAAGTATTTGGGCGCCCAGATGTCCTGTTCGGTGACGCGGTTCCACAGCTTGAGGAATATCATCTGCAGCTGGCTGACAGCCCCGCCCTCGATGCGGCAGTGCATGTCGCGCCATTCGCCCACCTGTTCGGTACCGTGCAGGTAGTAGTCGGCCACGTTCATGCCGCCGGTATAGGCCACGTTGCCGTCGATGACCACTATCTTGCGATGGTCTCTCAGAAACACATGGTTGACCCAGGGGAAGCGGATGGGGTCGAACTCGTATATCTCTACCCCGTGCGCCCGCAGGCTGTCCAGATGCTCCTTGCGCAGCGGCTTGTTGTTGGAGTCGTTGCCGAAACCGTCGAAGAGCGCCCTGACCTCTACGCCCTCGGCTGCCTTTTGCCGGAGCAGGGCGAACAGGGCGGAGGCGATACTGTCGTTGCGGAAGTTGAAATACTCGAGGTGTACGCTGCTCCTGGCCTGTGAGATGGCTTTGAACATGTCGTCAAACTTTTCCTTGCCCGACGGCAGCAGCACCACGCTGTTGTTGTGGGTGAATACCACATCCTTCTGCTCGAGGATGCTGACTATGGCAGAGTCGCTACTCTGTGCCCTGAGTGTAATGACGCACAATGCTGCCGCCAGCAGAATAGGTGCCCGCAAGTGATTCATATCTGAGTGTTATGGTTGTTTCTGGTTGTAATTGGTGCGGTATTCCAGCGGGGAGATGCCGTACTTCTCCTTGAAGATGTGGATAAAGTTCTCGGCGGTCTGGAAACCGGTGTTGATGGCGAGTTCGCTCATGTTGATATTGGTGCGTTCCAGTAGGATGCAGGCGTGCTTGAGGCGCATCTCGCGGATAAGTTCTGCGGGTGTCTTCGCCGTCAGACTCTTGATCTTGTGGAAGAAGGGTACCCTGCCCATGCCCATGGCTTTCGCCAGGTCTTCTAAGTTGATGTTGCCTCTGGACATGTTGTGCAGCACGTACTGCTCGATATTTCTCAGCAACTGCTGGTCCATCGTCTCGTTCATCGAGTAGTCGTTCAGCGTCTCGCCCTCGGCATAGACGTCAAGATAGCCTGCTGATTCGGGTTCCTCTGGCTGCTTCTCTGCCTCTTCCTTGTCGGCTATGATTCTGTTGAGCACCTCGTCTTCCATATTGGTCAGCGTGCCTTCTTCGGCAAGGTCGGCTGATTCGGTGGCGGTCGTCATGCTGGCGTTCCTGCCTTCGAGCAGTCGGGTCTCGCCTCCTTCGATGATGTTGTTGATTGACTCGTTGGGGTTCAGTCCGAGCAGCTTGTTGAGTCGCATGGCTGCCTCCTGGATGTTGAACGGTTTGGCGATGTAGTCGTCGGCGCCCAGGGTGATGTTCATGCCCTGCATGTCTTGCGGGGTGAGCACGCCGTCGGTCATCAGCACGAACTTGGCGCTGTGCACGTTGTCCGAGGTCTTCACCTTGTTGCACAGTTCGCTGCCGGTCATGTAGGGCATGTCCTGCTTGCAGAGGATGATGTCGTTCTGGAGCACGTCCATGTCTTTCAGGAACTGGCGTATGTCGTTGTAGGTGTGCAGGGTGTAGATGTCGCCCAGCTGTTTCTCGATGAACTTGAGGAACTGCGGGTTGTTGTCCACCACGGAGATGACGTATTTCTTGGTGGCAAGGTCCAGTCGGCGGGGTCTGATTTCGGAGGTGAGCTCTCCGTCGGTCATTTCGGTGATGTCCTTGGTGGCGTTGTCGCTGAGCAGCAGTCGCTTGTCGGCGATGTTCTTGGCCTTGCTCTCGGGGTTGTCGAGCGTCATCTGCATCTCGGAGATGCGCGTGATGATCTGCAGCATCTGGAAGTGAAGCGCGTTGAGCTGCTCCCTGCCTTCGATGGTGGTTTCCTGTTCTGACAGGTTGCCGATGATGGATGCCATGCGTGCCATAGGCTGGCGCAGTTCGTCGCCGGCGGCCTTGATTTCCTCCTTTTGCAGCAACAGTTCGTTGATGACGGTCTTTTTCTTCTGCCAGATATACTGCTGGCGCTTGCGCCCTACGCGAAGCACATAGATCACCAGGATGGCGGTGACGGTATAGATGAGTATCATCCACCACGACATCCACCAGGGGGGCAGTATCTTGATTTCCAAGGTGCGCTCCTGGTTGCTCACGGCACCTTCGGCGTTGACGGCCTTGACGTGCAGCGTGTAGGTGCCGAAGCTCAGATTGGCGAACGATACGCCGTGGATGAGGGCGTTGCCGTTTTTCCAGTCGTCGTCCAAGCCTTCCATCCAGTACATGAACTGCAGGCGCTCGCTCTGGTTGTAGTTGCCGGCGCCGAACTTGATGGTGAACGAGTTGTGGTGGCTGCTCAGCTCTATGCTTTTGCTCTCGTTGAGTGCCTGGGGCAGTATCAGCAGGTCGTCGTAGAGCTGGCCTACCTTGATTTCGTTGCCGTCGATAAACAGTTGGGTGAGCATCACGCGGGGGAGCGAACTGCTCTCGTTCTTGCCCGCTCTCCTTACCCAGCTGGCACCGTACAGACCGCCGAAACCGATTTCGCCGTTGCGGGTGCAGATGATGGCCCTGGGGTTGAACTCGTCGCTTTGCAGACCGTCGGAGGTGTCGTAGTTGTAGAGTCCGTAGTTGAAGGAGCCTTCTTCATGGTTGCGCTGTACCACCACACGGCTGATGCCGTTGCCCGTGGCAATCCAGATGTTGTGCTTGTTGTCTTCGGTGATGCCCACGATGTTGTTGTTGCAGAGTCCGTCTTTTTCGCTGAGAAAATCCAGCGCATCGTTCTCCAGACTCAGGATGTTCAGTCCCTCTCTTGTGCCCAGCCAGATGAGTCCTCTGCTGTCTTCATAGACGGCGGTGATGTAGTTGTTGGTGAAGGATTTCATGTTGGAGGGATTGCCCGTGAGGATGGTCTTCTCCATGGTCGATAGGTTGAAGATGAGCAGTCCTTCGTTGGTACCGGCAAGCAGGGAGTTGCTCTTGGAATAGCAGAGCGACGTGATGTTGTTGGTATGCAGTCGGCCGTTCTCTTTGGTATAGGTGGAGAAGGTGTTCATCTTGGGGTTATAGACCTGCAGACCTCCCGTAGTGCCTATCCAGAGGTTGCCTATCTTGTCTTTGGTGAAGGCGGTGATGTGGTTGTCGATAAGGGTGCGCGTGCTGTCCTTGGTGGCGGAATAGAAGAAGGGTTTGCCCTGCACGATGCGCGTGATGCCGTTTTGCTTTGTTCCTATCCACAGACTGCCGTCGGGGGTGCTCTCCATGGCGGTGATCTTCTGTCCCGACAGCGGACCGTCGTAGCCGATGACGCCCTGGTCGGCTGTGCCGTACCAGATATTGCCGTTGTTGTCTTCAGCGATGGCTGTGATGTCGCCGTTCAGGATGGAGCTGAAGCGGTAGATGTTGTCTCCGTAATAGGCCACGCCGTTCTTTTCGGTGCCCACCCAGAGCAGGTCGGTATTGTCAACATACACGCTGTGGCAGCTCTTGATGTCGCCCATCCTGTTGATGGCGTTGAGGTTCTTGGGCTGCACATACTCGTATGCCAGCGTGTTCACGTTGACCTTGATGAGTCCGTCGTGGTCGGTGGCTATCCAGATGTTGCCGTTACGGTCGCCTGCCATGCCGTTGATGCTCCTGTCCAGGTTGCTGCCGTTGTACTGGAGCTGTGTGCCCAGGGTGCTGTCCCAGGTGTTTGCCTTCTTGATATACCTGAGCAGGGTGCCCTGTCCGTAGAGCCACAGGTTGTCCATCTGGTCGGTAAAGACTTTCAGCGAAGACTGCTTGATGAGGTCTTGTTTGGCAAGGGCGTCGTTGCGCCACATCACTTTGGGCTGGTGCATGATGTCGCAGCACACGATGGTGCCGTCGGCATACACGATGACGGCTCCGTCGCGGCATTCTCCGATGGCACAGATCTTTCCTTCGGGAATGCCCTGGGCGTCGTTGGTATAGCCGAACTCATAGCTGAGCTGCTGCTGCATGTTGAGCGCCATGATACCCTTTTGGGGGATGTAGAACCAGTAGTTCTTGTAGCTGTCTATGAAGGTGAGGGTGGGGCGGTCGGTGATGCCCAGTTTGGTGTACACCTGGTGCATGTCGCGCTCGAAGGTCTCGGTCTGCGAGTGGTAGATGCAGGTTCCGTTGGCGGTCTCCACCCACAGCGACCCGTCGATGGCTTCCTGGATGCTCTTGATGTAGCTGTCGGGCAGGGAGGAACCGTCTTGCGAGTTGCTCTGGAAGTTCTTGAAGGTGTAGCCGTCGTAGCGGAACAGTCCTGCGGGGGTGCCGAACCACACGTAGCCCTTGTTGTCTTTCAGGATGCAGTTGATCTGACTGGATGCCAAGCCATCGCTCGAATCCAACGTTTTGAAGATATAGGTGGCTGCCACGCTCAGCGGCAGTAACAGCGCTAAGAGGAATAGGTATTTTTTCATCTGAAACAAATGCTCGCGATTCATCGGTTATAGACTCTGGCAGAGGTAATGGTCCACAATACCCAACAGGTGCCGGTTTTCGTCGGTCACCAAGACCGTGTGTACCTTGTACTTGTTCATTATCTGCTGTATTTCGGTTATCTTGGTGTGTGCGGTGACACACTTCGGCTCTCTTGTCATGATGTCTTCCACCGTACGGTTGAAGAAGTCTGCCTGCCATTTCTCCATCGCCCGGCGTATGTCGCCGTCGGTAATCAGGCCTGCTATCCTGTCGCCGGTCATCGCCACGCCCAGTCCCAGTTTGCCTTTGCTCACCAGGATGATGGCTTCGCCCAACCGCATCTGCGGCGACAGCACGGGCATGTCTTCTGTGTGCATCACGTCCTGTGCCGTGGTGAGCAACCGCTTGCCCAGTTCGCCTCCCGGATGGAAGTGGGCGAAATCGGTGGGCTGGAAATTGCGCTTCTCCATCAGTGCTATTGCCAGGGCATCGCCCATGGCGAGGGTGGCGGTGGTGCTGCTGGTAGGGGCGAGGTTCAGCGGACAGGCTTCTTTGCTCACTCCGATGTTGATGTGGGCGTAGGAGTATTTTGCCAGCAGCGACTGCGGATTGCCGCTCATGCCGATGATGGGGATGTTGTTGTGAAGCACGATGGGGACAAAGCGGAGCAGCTCGTCGGTCTGTCCGGAGTTTGAGATGGCTATCACCACGTCGTCTTTGGTCATCACGCCGAGGTCGCCGTGAAACACATCCAGAGGATTGACAAAGAACGAGGGGGTGCCTGTACTCGACAGGGTGGCGGCAATCTTGGCACCGATGTGCCCGCTCTTGCCCACGCCGGTCACAATCACCTTTCCCTTGCAGTGGTATATCAGTTCCACTGCCTTTTCAAAGTCCTTGTCTATGTGGGGTATCAGGTCGAGCAAGGCCTGGGCCTCGTCTTTGATACACTGTATGGCATATTCTTTTGTGGTCATCATGGCTTTGTTTTTGTAGTCATGTTTTGTGGACATGTTTTTGGGTCATGTTTTGTGGACATGTTTTTGGGTCATGTTTTGTGGACATGTTTTTGTAGTCATGTTTTGTGGACATGTTTTTGGGTCATGTTTTGTGGACATGTTTTTGGGTCATGTTTTGTGGACATGCAGAAAGTGTGGACTCTCCTGCAATACGCCTCATTC
>CALZXH010000066.1 GCA_945830055.1 uncultured Prevotella sp. | reverse complement strand
ATGTCTTTCGAGGCGAAACCGATACCGGTGGACAGACCGCCGGAAATCACCATCAGCCAGGTAAGACTCACACCCAGAACTGACATGCTGAGCAGGAACCAGGCGCCCCATACGATGACCTGTATCACGTTTTTGCCCATCATGCTGCGGCTCTCGGCAGTGGAGGGATCCTGACTTTTGAAGTGTAGCTGCAGCAGTTCAAGCGTGGTGTGGCTCAGGTAGGAGAACACAAACCACAGGCTGATGACAATCGCCATGCGGAGAATGCTCAGACGGATATTCACGGTGTCAACGATATTGGTACTGAAGATATGCCAGCACAAGTCGCTCAGGTTGAATACGTCGGCTGCCCAATAGATGGAGATCATGACCGACATGACTCCCATGACGGGCAGCAGCACCTGATACAGCAGGTCAAAGCTCCAGGTCTGGGTAATATCCTTGCTGTCGAGCTGCTTCACTCTACGCTGCAGGGTGAGCCATCTGCGGATACAGGTGATGGTGAGAATACAGGTGAGCTGCATGATCCACCATATCAGCAGTTGCACGCTCACCAAGGTGTAGCCCATCCATGAGAGCACTACCGAACTGATGAAGACCGCCTGCGAACAGTAGGTGTAGAACATGTCGCTGCGCGGGATATTCCGCTTGTGGCGCTTGATAAGGCTCCATTGCCATAGGGCGCATATCAGCAGCATGGGCGGGAAAATGACGTTGACCAGCTCGTTGGGGATAAGGATGATACGGAAGGTGATGACCACGAATCCCATTACGATGAGCGGACTGTAGATGCGGAACGCGCTCCTGATCTGCGAGGAATTGAGACGCAGCAACAGGGAAATCAGGATGACACCTAAGAGCCAGGCGTACTCCACCAGCAAGTCGCTTGCCATGATGATGAAATTCTGTTCGGTGGTGGCTCTTACCACACCCAGGATGACGGCAAAGGTTACCGTGCTGCTTGCCATGGTGATGCAGGCACGCTTCTTCATGAACTCCGGGGTGCGGAAGCGGGCTGGCACCAGGTATCTCATCGCCGCAAGATTGAGTATGGTGGCGATAATGCCGTAGAAGATGATGATGACAAACAGACCGATGATGAACTTGCCGTCCCATTGCGAGGTGCTGCCCTTGTGCATGGTGTATTTCTGGGCGACGGTATTCCTCATTTGGGTAATCATCGTCTTGGCGTTCGACAGGATGGTGAAATAATCGTCTCCGCCGTTCTTGAAAATGCTGGTCTGGATATCGTTGTAACGCTTGTTGGCATAGTCGTTCAAGCGCTTCAGATGTAGTTCCGTAAGGTCGTAGATGCGGATGTAGTCCTGGGTGTTTTCCCGGCTTTCGGTCAGCGTGTTCTTGATGTTTGTGGCAAGCGTCAGGCATACGCTCCTGTCAACCCTCGCTCTGTGCGAAAGCATGTTGGGCTGCATCAGTCTGAGACTGTTTATCAGACTGTCGTAGCGGCCTATCTCCCTTTCGTTGCTCTCCAGAAACTCCCTGAACGGCAACTGCTCGTGCTGGAAGTTCTGGTATTGTTCCGTGGCTTCGTGGCAGGCGTATGTCAGGTCGAACACGTAGTCGTATTTCTGGGAATAGAGCATCAAGGCATTCTGATTGCTCTTCTTCAACACGTCAATCAGTTTCTGCTTGATAATCTCGCTCCGCTGCCTGTTCAGGGTAGAACGCCCTGACAGTTCCTTGTGGTAGGCGGTCAGCTCGGTTCTCAGTATCGAGAGGGTGTTTTCCAGATCCTTCTCCTTCAGTACCGCAAATGAGTCAGCCAGACACAGGGAAAGAAACATCCAGAGAAACAATAATCTTTTTGCCATTTTTTCGTCGGTTTTTCCCTGCAAAATTACGAAGAATTGGATAGAAACCAAAATTATTTACTTATTTTACAATAGCCATTGGGTTATTTTGATGAAAAAACACTACTTTTGTCCTGCCTTTCAACGTGTGCTGTTCGGTAGAAAGGCGTATTACTCCCGAAAATCATGTTCTGACGAAGATATGAGCGAAAAAACTATAATGATTGTTGACAGTGGTAGCACCAAGGCTGACTGGTGTCTCGCCACGCGGGATAGGGTAGTCTGTAGCGTGCAGACGCAAGGCATCAGTCCGGTGCACCTGTCTGCCGCTGAGATACAGACCGTTATCAAAGGCGAATTGCTGCCGTTTGTGCAGGACAGTCCCTCTGAAGTGTATTTCTACGGAAGCGGCGTGCTGCCATCGCTGAAGCCGGTCATGGACGATGCGCTGAAAAGCGTGTTCCCGCAGGCGGAAACGGTATGCTCGGAGAGCGATCTGCTGGGGGCGGCAAGGGCGTTGCTTGGAAGGGATTCCGGGGTGGCGTGTATCTTGGGAACGGGGTCTAACTCATGCTATTATGACGGTCGGCAGATTACCGAAAACACTCCTCCACTGGGCTATATCCTTGGCGACGAGGGCAGTGGTGCCGCGCTGGGCATCGCCTTTCTCAACGCTTTGTACAAGGGTCTGCTGCCCGATGGTCTGAGGGCTGGTTTTGAGAAATGGGCAGGCATGGATTATGCGCAGGTCATTAGTCGGGTGTACCGTCAGCCGCTGGCCAACCGCTGGCTGGCATCGCTCTCTCCCTATATCTCGGAACTGTGTCATGGTAACCAACCTATAATGGAAGTCAAACAGTTGGTTATAAACGAGTTCCGTACCTTTATAAAACGAAATGTTGAAGTGTATTTCGCAGCCCGTGAATGCGAGCGGAAAGTGTGTGCTGCGGGCAGTGTTGCCTACTATTACCGGGAGGAGATGGACGAGGCATTAAGGAGGGAAAGTGGAGTCTTGGGAACGGTATTGAAAAGTCCGATGAAAGGGCTGCTGAAGTATCACGGATGCGCAGCCGACAACTCCTGATGGTCTGCAAAATTGTAATCTGAAGTTTGCAAACGGCACTTTTTCCCGGTCGTGTTCTTCCTGTATCTTGCGAATTGGAAAGGTAAAATGAAAAACTTTACGTTAATTATCGTCATATTTGATAAAAAATTGACTAACTTTGCAGTCGCTTAAGCCAAAGAGTGCATACAAATTTGTAATTTAAATATCTTTATGAGTTTTTCTATCTTGTTAATCACCGTTTTGATAACGGCTATTGTGCTGGTTGCAGCAGCCTATCTGATTGCAAAGCTGATAGGTCCCCGCTCTTATAACAAGGTGAAAGGCGAACCCTTCGAGTGTGGTGTGCCCACACGCGGTTCGTCGTGGATTCCTATGAGCATGGGGTATTACCTGTTTGCAATTCTCTTTCTCATGTTTGATGTGGAAACACTGTTTCTGTATCCTTGGGCAGTAGTAGTCAAAGAGTTTGGTGTGGCAGCAATGTTCAGCATCGGATTCTTCTTGTTGGTATTGGTGTTTGGCTTGGCATACGCCTGGCGGAAAGGAGCGTTGGAATGGAAGTAAGAAAACCGAAAATCAAGAGTATTCCTTACGGGGAATTCAAGGATAACGACAGTCTCGAAAAGATTGTCGACGAGCTTCACGAGGGTGGTGTGAATGTTATCACCGGCAATCTGGACCAGCTGATCAACTGGGGCAGAAGCAATTCTCTCTGGTCGCTCACCTTTGCCACCAGTTGTTGTGGTATCGAGTTCATGGCTGTGGGTTGCGCCCGTTACGACTTTGCCCGCTTCGGCTTCGAGGTGACACGTAACTCGCCCCGTCAGGCAGACCTTATCATGTGTGCCGGTACGATTACCCACAAGATGGCTCCTGCCTTCAAGCGCCTGTACGACGAGATGGCTGAACCCAAGTATGTGATTGCTGTAGGTGGCTGTGCCATCTCAGGCGGTCCGTTCAAGTCGAGCTACAACGTGGTGCAAGGCATCGACGAGATAGTACCTGTGGATGTGTTCATCCCCGGCTGTCCTCCCCGTCCCGAGGCCATCATGTATGGTATGATGCAGCTGCAGCGCAAAGTGAAAGTCGAGAAGTTTTTTGGAGGTGCAAACCACAAGCAGACCGCAGAAGAGCGTGAACTCGGCGTGAGCAATGAGGAACTTACATACGGCAAGAAGTCGCCCATCGTGGTTACCGATGTGCCGGCTGAGTTTGTGGAAGAACTAAAGAAAAAGGAGGAGATAGAAAAATGAAACTGAATAGTGTGGTGCTTGGTTTCGACAACTTTGCTGAAGAGATGTCGGCATTGAGAAACAAGAAGCATTTTGATTATCTGGTTACTATTGTAGGAGAGGATTTCGGCGAAGAGGGCTTAGGCTGCGTCTATATCCTTGAAAATACGAAAACATACGAGCGTACAAGTGTCAAGACCATTGCCAGACAGGTGGGTGAAGGCGATTTCGTAATCCCTACCGTATGCCATCTGTGGGCATCAGCCAACCTGCTGGAGAGAGAGGTGTTTGACTTCCTGGGCATTAAGTTCCTGAACCATCCTGACATGCGTCGTCTGTATCTGCGCTCTGACTTCCAGGGCTATCCCTTGCGCAAGGATTTCAAGCCTGCCGCAGGATACAGTCTGGAAGATGATGCCGAGCCTGATTATGGCATGAAATATACACTTGATGCCAACGGACGTCTCCAGGCAGAGCGTATGCCGCTCTTCTCTTCAGAGGAATATGTGGTGAACATCGGTCCCCAGCACCCCTCCACTCACGGTGTGCTGCGCTTGCAGACTGTGCTCGACGGTGAAACCATCAAGCGCATTTATCCGCATCTCGGCTATATCCACCGCGGTATTGAAAAGATGTGTGAGAGCTACACCTATCCCCAGACCTTGGCTTTGACCGACCGTATGGACTATCTGAGCGCCATGATGAACCGTCACGCTCTGGTAGGTGTGATAGAGGAAGCCATGGGTGTGGAACTTTCCGACCGTATCCAGTACATCCGTACCATCATGGACGAGTTGCAACGTTTGGACTCACACCTGTTGTATATCGGATGCTGCGCCCAGGACTTGGGTGCGCTTACCGCATTCCTGTATTCCATGAGAGACCGCGAGCATGTGCTCAACGTGATGGAAGAGACTACCGGCGGACGCCTGATTCAGAACTATTACCGCATCGGCGGACTGCAGGATGACATAGATCCTGATTTCGTGAAGAACGTCAAGGCCTTGTGTGCGTATATGAAGCCCATGTTCAAGGAATATATGGACGTGTTCGGCGAGAATGTGATTACCAAGAACCGTTTTGTCAACGTGGGTGTCCTCAGTCGCGAAGATGCCATCAGCTATGGCGTGACAGGAGCCAGCGGAAGGGCTTCCGGCTGGAACAACGATGTGCGCAAGCACCATGCCTATGGCGTGTATGACAAGGTGGAGTGGGATGAAGTGGTAAGGGATACCAATGACAGCTATGCCCGTTACCTGAACCGTATCGACGAGATGAAGCAGAGCATCAGCATCATCGAACAGCTCATCGACAATATCCCTGCCGGTGACTTCTACATCAAGCAGAAACCCATCATCAAGGTGCCTGAGGGCCAGTGGTACTTCTCTTGCGAAGGAAGCCGCGGAGAGATAGGCGTCTATCTCGATTCCAAGGGCGACAAGAGTCCGTATCGCCTGAAATTCCGTCCTATGGGATTGAATCATGTGGCAGCCATGGACACCATGCTGCGTGGAGAAAAGATTGCTGACCTCATCACAACGGGTGCGGCACTTGATTTCGTAATACCTGATATTGACAGATAAGAATATGTTTGATTTTAGTATTGTTACCCGATGGATTGACTGTTTGTTGCGACAAACATTAGGTCTTGGTGATTTTTGGACTATTCTGATAGAATGTGTCTTGGTGGGAGTGATGCTCCTTGTAGGCTATGCGCTCATCGCCATTGTGCTCATCTTCATGGAGCGCAAGGTGTGTGCATATTTCCAGTGCCGTTTGGGCCCGATGCGTGTTGGTCCTTGGGGATTGCTTCAGGTTTTCGCCGATGTATTGAAGATGCTTATCAAGGAGATCTTCTTTGTTGACAAGGCAGACAAGCTTCTTTACCTGTTGGCTCCGTTCCTCGTGATTATTGCCTCTGTCGGCACCTTCTCGTTCCTGCCGTGGAACAATGGTGCTGTGGTGCTCGACTTCAATGTGGGCATCTTCCTGATGACCGCCGTTTCCAGTATCGGAGTGGTAGGCGTGTTCCTGGCAGGATGGGGCTCCAACAACAAGTATTCCGTGATTTCTGCCATGCGTGGTGCCGTGCAGATGATTTCATACGAAATGTCTTTGTGCCTGTGCATGATTACTGCTGTGATTCTTACCGGAACGATGCAGATCAGCGGCATTGTCGAGGCTCAGACAGGTCCTTGGCAGTGGCTGATTTTCAAGGGACACATCCCCGCGTTGATCGGCTTTTTGCTGTTCCTCGTTGCCGGTAATGCAGAGGCAAACCGCGGTCCTTTCGACTTGGCGGAAGCCGAGAGCGAGCTGACTGCCGGTTATCATACGGAGTATTCCGGTATGGGCTTTGGCTACTACTATTTGGCAGAGTACCTCAATCTGTTTGTGATATCCGGTATCGCCACAACCGTATTCTTGGGTGGTTGGGCTCCAGTCAATGTGGGTATTGCCGCCTTCGACGGTGTCATGAATTTCATTCCCGGTATCGTTTGGTTTATGGGCAAGACCTTCCTGGTGGTATGGTTGCTGATGTGGGTCCGCTGGACTTTCCCCCGCCTGCGTATCGACCAGATTCTTGCATTGGAGTGGAAATACCTCATGCCTTTGGCGCTCATCAACCTGGTGCTGATGACTATTGTCGTTGCCAACGGATGGCATTTCTAAGACAACGGAAACTAAGTAATGACTGACTAATATAATAGAAAGTGTCCATGATACAAAATAATGAATCCTATTTCGGCGGTTTGCTTTCCGGAGTGAAGACCTTGGCAACAGGATTGAAGGTTACTCTGAAGGAGTATTTCACTCCCAAATCCACAGAGCAGTACCCCGAAAACCGTAAGACCACTCTCCATGTGGCAAAGCGCCACCGTGGCAGACTGGTGTTCAAACGCGACGAGCAGGGTAACAGCCTGTGTACCGCCTGCACCTTGTGCGAAAAGACTTGTCCCAACGGCAGTATCAAGATCGTTTCAGAGATGGTTACCGACGAGGAGACAGGAAAAAAGAAGAAGAAACTTGTGGATTATCAGTACAATCTGGGAGACTGCATGTTCTGCCAGTTGTGTACCAATGCCTGCAATTTCGGAGCGATAGAGTTTGTAAACGATTTTGAGAACAGTGTGTTCGACCGCAACTCATTGGTACTCCATCTCGACAAGGAGGAGTACAAGGGAGGTTCCCTTCCTCAGTTGATTGACGGTGGCGCTCCGCTCACTATCGGTAAGTTTAACACTAAAACTAAATAATAGGCAATGGCTGAGATTGTAATGTTTGCAATTCTGTCTGTTGTTATCTTAGGCGCAGCCTTGCTTTGTGTAACAACGACGAGAATCATGAGGGCGGCAACATTCATGTTGTTCGTTCTTTTCGGTGTGGCAGGTATCTATTTCCTGCTGGATTATACTTACCTTGGAGCCGCTCAAATCAGTGTGTATGCCGGTGGTGTCACCATGATTTACGTATTTGCCATCCAGTTGGTCAACAAGAAGACCCTTCAGGGTATTGTAGAGAAGATACATATCAAGCGTGCAGTCGGCGGCTTTTTGGTCGCTCTGCTTGGACTGGTCACCGTATTGGCAGTGATGTTCAAGAACGCCTTCATCACCCGTGCCTGTTGTGTAGAGGGTGGCGAGGTGCCCATGAAGGTGATAGGCATGGCTTTGCTTGGCAGCGACAAGTATCAGTATGTGTTGCCGTTCGAGTTTATCTCGGTATTCCTGCTGGCATGTATCATAGGTGGAATCGTAATTGCAAGAAAGGAGGAGAAGAAGTAATATGGTGCCTTTTGAATGTTATATCGTATTAAGCACCCTGTTGTTTTTTATAGGTGTGTTTGGTTTCATCACCCGTCGCAAC
The DNA here is from genome assembly GCA_945830055.1 of uncultured Prevotella sp. Taxonomy (GTDB): domain Bacteria; phylum Bacteroidota; class Bacteroidia; order Bacteroidales; family Bacteroidaceae; genus Prevotella. Next base: position 5,443 of record CALZXH010000066.1, on the reverse strand, counting down.
CTGATTGCCATGCTCATTTCCATTGAGTTGGTTCTCAATGCGGTAGATATGAGTTTTGCCGTGATGAACCGCATGTTGTATCCTGATGCTTTCGAAGGATTCTTCATGACTCTTTTCTCTATTGGTGTGAGTGCTGCCGAAAGTGCGGTGGCCATCGCCATTATCCTGAATGTTTACCGTCGCTTCAAGAGTGATAGTGTAGAAAGTATTGAAAATATGAAATTTTGATGTGCTCTATGGAATATAGTTATGTTTTTCTCATTCTTTTGCTTCCTTTCCTTTCCTTCCTGGTATTGGGATTGGCAGGCATGAGATTGTCGCATAAGGTAGCCGGTTTGATCGGAACTACCTCTTTGGGAGCGGTAACGGTGCTTTCTTACATCACTGCTTTCGTGTATTTCACGGCTCCGCGTTGTGCCGACGGTGCCTATGCCACCATCGTGCCCTACAACTTCACGTGGTTGCCCATGGGTGCATTGAATTTCGATCTGGGAATCATGCTCGACCCCATTTCCGTGATGATGCTGATAGTCATCTCTACCGTCAGCCTGATGGTGCATGTCTATTCTTTCGGATACATGCACGGTGAGAAGGGATTCCAGCGTTATTATGCGTTCCTTTCGCTGTTCACCATGTCAATGCTGGGTCTGGTGCTTGCCACCAATATCTTCCAGATGTATCTCTTTTGGGAGTTGGTAGGTGTGAGCTCTTATCTGCTCATCGGTTTCTATTATCCTTTGCATGCAGCCGTAGCAGCCTCCAAGAAGGCATTCATCGTAACCCGTTTTGCCGACCTCTTCTTCCTGATTGGTATCCTTATCTTCGGATATTACACCCAGTCGTTCAGCTTCTCGTTTGTCGGGAATCTGCAGATGGCAGAGGGAGCTGCCCCCTTCATCACCTCTGATGCCGCAAGGGCAGTGGCTGCAGGCGGATTTATCCTGCCTACCGCTTTAGTGCTGATGTTCATCGGTGGTGCGGGCAAGAGTGCCATGTTCCCCTTGCATATTTGGCTGCCTGATGCCATGGAGGGTCCTACTCCTGTCAGCGCGCTGATTCACGCTGCTACCATGGTGGTTGCCGGTGTGTTCCAGATTGCCCGTCTTTTCCCCTTGTGGATTGAGTATGCCCCCAACCAGCTGAGCATCGTTGTGGCGGTAGGAGTCTTTACGGCATTCTATGCTGCAGCAGTGGCTTGTGCACAGAGCGATATCAAGCGTGTGCTGGCATTCTCTACCATTTCGCAGATTGCGTTCATGATGGTGGCTCTTGGCGTATGCCTTCCCGGTCATCATGGCGAGGTTATCGACGAGCACGGTTCTTTGGGTTACATGGCATCCATGTTCCATCTGTTCACCCATGCCATGTTCAAGGCCTGCCTGTTCCTTGGTGCCGGTTGTATCATTCATGCCGTACACTCCAACGAGATGTCCACCATGGGCGGCTTGCGCAAGTACATGCCTGTGACACACATCACGTTCCTCATCTCATGCCTTGCCATTGCAGGTATTCCCTTCTTTTCAGGATTCAGTTCCAAGGATGAAATCATCACTGCATGTTTCAACTATAGTCCTGTCGTGGGATGGATTATGACCGGTGTGGCTGCCATGACGGCATTCTACATGTTCCGTCTCTACTATGGCATCTTCTGGGGAACAGAGAACAAGGAGCTTCATGCTCACCACACTCCCCACGAGGCACCTCTCACCATGACCGTGCCCCTTATCATCCTCTGTGTCATTACAGTAGGCGTAGGTATTTACTCTACCATTGCCGGTTTTGCAGGATGGGGTGGCAGTTTCGGTAGTTTCGTTACAGCCAATGGCAAGGACTACACCATCCATTTCAATACCTGTATTGCCGTTACCAGTACGGTGATAGCCATTGTGAGCATCCTGCTCGCCACCTATATCTATAAGGGAGAGCGCCAGCCCATAGCAGAGAAGCTGTACAAGACCTTCCCCAAACTGCACAGGGCAGCCTACAAGCGTTTTTACATGGACGAGGTATATATGTTTGTCACCCATAAGATTATCTTCCGTTGCATCTCTACTCCCATCGCATGGTTCGACCGCCATATCATCGACGGCACCTTCGACTTCATCGCTTGGAGTTCCAATGAGGCAGGGGAGAGCATACGTTCTTGGCAGAGTGGTGATGTGCGTCATTATGCGATATGGTTCATCACCGGAGCCGTGGCACTTACTCTGGTGCTGCTGGCTGTGGCATTGTAGTCGTGTTCAGGCGTATTGAGTAATCTAATGTAACAAACTTCAATTGTAAAAAACAAACGAACAATAATATGAGTGTTTTAAGTTTATTCGTATTGATTCCCATGCTCATGCTGCTTGGACTGTGGCTGGCTCGAAATCTCAATCAGGTGCGTGGTGTCATGGTGGTTGGTGCCAGTGCGTTGCTTCTGCTCTCTGCCTGGCTCACGGTGAGTTTCATCTCAGAGCGTGCCGCCGGCAATACCGCTACCATGCTTTATACATATAGCGTCACATGGTTTGCGCCCCTGAATATCGCTTATTCAGTCGGTGTGGACGGAATTTCAGTGGTGATGCTGCTGCTGTCGAGTATCATCGTGTTTACGGGTACATTTGCCTCCTGGCAACTCAAACCCATGACCAAGGAATACTTCCTGTGGTTCACCCTGCTCTCTTCCGGAGTATATGGTTTCTTTATCTGTACCGACCTCTTCACCATGTTCATGTTCTACGAGGTGGCGCTGATTCCCATGTATCTTCTCATCGGCGTATGGGGTAGCGGCAATAAGGAGTATGCTGCCATGAAGCTCACTCTGATGCTGATGGGCGGTTCCGCGCTTCTCATCATCGGTATTTTGGGCATCTATTTCTTCAGTGGTGCCACCACCATGAATGTGAATGAGATTGCAGCCATGAACAATATCCCCGTGGATATCCAGAAGATATTCTTCCCGTTCATCTTTATCGGCTTTGGCGTGCTTGGTGCCTTGTTCCCCTTCCACACATGGTCGCCCGACGGTCATGCTTCTGCCCCCACGGCAGTGTCCATGCTCCATGCCGGTGTACTGATGAAGTTGGGAGGCTACGGCTGCTTCCGTGTGGCGATGTACCTGCTTCCTCAGGCAGCCCAGGAGTTGGCTTGGGTGTTCCTCATCCTCACCACTATCTCTGTGGTCTATGGTGCTTTGTCTGCCTGTGTGCAGACCGACTTGAAGTACATCAATGCCTACTCGTCGGTGTCTCACTGCGGTCTGGTGCTCTTTGCGTTGCTGATGATGACCAAGACAGCCTGCACAGGTGCCATCCTTCAGATGTTGTCTCACGGACTGATGACAGCCCTGTTCTTCGCCCTCATCGGTATGATTTACGGTCGTACCCACACACGTGACGTTCGCAAGTTGGGCGGACTGATGAAGATAATGCCCTTCCTCAGTGTGGGCTATGTCATTGCCGGTCTGGCCAACCTGGGCTTGCCCGGTTTCTCCGGTTTTGTGGCAGAGATGAAGATCTTCGTAGGCTCTTTCGAGAATGCCGACATGTTCCATCGCACCTGCACCATCATCGCCTGCTGCTCCATCGTGGTGACAGCCGTTTATATTCTGCGTGTGGTGGGCAAGATATTGTTCCAGCAGGTGGCAGATCCCCATTATCTCGAACTCACCGATGCCACTTGGGATGAGCGCTTCTCCGTATGCTGTCTCATTTTCTGTGTTGCCGCTTTGGGTATGGCGCCTCTTTGGGCAAGCAATGTCATTGACGATGCGGTAGGTCCCATTCTTCAGGTAATCAATCTTGTTGCAGTAAAATAATCAGTTGAAAAATGGATTACAGTCAGTTTTTATCTATGATACCCGAGGTGGCGTTGATGGCCATCCTCATTGTAGTGTTTGCCGTTGACTTCTTCTTGAAGCACAACGCAGAGAAAGGCAAGATGCTTTACATGACAGCTGCATTGCTTACCATTGCCCAGAGTGCCGTTTGCCTGTGTGCAGCACCAGTCGAGGCGTTCAGCGGTATGTACACCTCTTCTCTTTCGGTGAATTTGATGAAGTTTATCCTCACGGCAGGTACCTTTGTCGTGATCGTGATGGCGCAGCCCTGGCTCAACAAGAAGGAGATGTCTGCTCTTCAGGGCGAGTTCTACATGCTTGTGCTTTCCACCTTGCTGGGTATGTACATGATGATGTCTTCCGGTCATTTCCTGATGTTCTTCCTGGGACTGGAGATGGCGTCGGTGCCCATGGCTTGTTTAGTGGCACTCGACAAGCAGAGCAATATGGCCGCCGAGGCAGGAGCCAAGTTCATCCTCACAGCCGTATTCTCATCGGGAGTCATGCTTTTCGGATTGTCTATGCTTTACGGAGCGGTAGGCACACTCTATTTCACTGACTTTGCCGAACTGCTCACCCCCTCGGCATTGACCGTGATGGGTCTGGTGTTCTTCTTCAGTGGTTTGGGCTTCAAGATTTCCTTGGTTCCCTTCCATTTCTGGACGGCAGACACCTATCAGGGAGCTCCCACTTCGGTTACCGGTTATCTCAGTGTCATTTCCAAGGGAGCTGCAGCCTTCACGCTGATGACTATCCTCACCAAGGTATTCATCCACATGATCGACAGTTGGCAGTTGTTGCTCTCTGTAGTGGTGGTACTCAGCATTACCGTAGCCAACCTCTATGCCCTGCGCCAGAAGGATTTGAAGCGCTTCATGGCTTTCAGTTCCATTTCCCAGGCAGGCTACATCATGTTGGCTGTATTGGGCAACAGTGCCATGGGTTCGGCAGCCCTCATCTACTATGTATTGGTATATGTGGTGGCAAATATGGCGGTATTCACTGTCATCAGTCTGGTGGAGCACAACAATGGCGGCACTACCCAGATTGACAGTTACAACGGATTCTATACCACCAATCCGCGTCTTGCGTTTTTGATGACCCTGGCGCTTTTCTCTTTGGCAGGTATTCCTCCCTTTGCAGGTATGTTCAGCAAGTTCTTCGTGTTCATGGCAGCAGCCGAGCAGGGTTCTTGCATGGCGTATGTAGTGGTGTTCATCGCTTTGATCAATACAGTGGCGAGCCTCTACTACTATCTGCTTATCGTCAAGGCTATGTATATCAAGTCGGCAGAGAATCCTTTGCCCACCTTCAAGAGTGATATCGACTCACGTGTGGCATTGTTTATATGTACAGCTGGCATCGCCCTCTTCGGTGTATGCAGTTGCATTTACCAATGGATTTTCTCCGCTTGCTGATCAATAAGGATGTTCGTCCCGATTCCTTCTCCCGCAGAAGAAATTGGGACGAATATTTTTTTGTATTCAATCCTCTGTTTCCATGTGCCTTGTCCGTAGTCTTCGGTGTATGTCTGGCGCATGTTTTTCCTGCTGTTTCTTCAGTCATTCTTCTTGCCGCGGCTGTGGTGCTTCTTGTTGGCTGCTTCCTGCTTCGCCACGTTCC
>CALZXH010000065.1 GCA_945830055.1 uncultured Prevotella sp. | reverse complement strand
ATTAAGATATATTCAACATTCTGATAATTGGTTTTACAGCAGCCTCTGCAATTTTTTCATCCACTTCCACTACAGGCCACTCGTATTTCAGAGTATTGTAGAGTTTGACGAGTGTGTTCATCTTCATATAGTCACACTGGTTGCAGGCACATGACGAAATACTTTCGCCCAGTTCGGGAGCTACAGGATAGAATTTTGCTTCCTTGCATTTATTACGCATTTCGTGTAATATTCCCTCTTCAGTAGCCACTATATATTCACCTTGAGGATGAGCAATAGTATAGTCAAGCAACACAGCTGTTGAACCTACCACATCAGCAAGTGCAAGCACAGGTCCCTTACACTCCGGATGAGCCAATACAATAGCCTCAGGATGCTCTTCCTTCAGTTGCAATATAGAAGTTACTGAAAAGCGCTCATGTACATGACAACCGCCATGCCACAGCACCATATTCCTGCCCGTCTGGGCATTGATGTAACTACCAAGGTTATAGTCTGGTCCGAAAATCAGCTTGGCGTCTTGTGGAAAACTATCTACCACTTTCTTTGCGTTTCCACTTGTCACTACCACATCAGTCAATGCTTTGACAGCAGCCGTAGTGTTTACGTAACTCACCACTTCGTAACCAGGATACTGCTCTTTGAATTTCTTCAAATCTCCGGCCTTACAGCTGTCTGCCAACGAGCAGCCAGCATTCAGATCAGGACACAACACCAGTTTGTCAGGACTCAACAACTTGCAGGTTTCTGCCATAAAATGCACGCCACACATTACTATAATCCTTGCATCTGTATTAGCTGCTTGTCTGGCAAGTGCCAGCGAGTCGCCCACAAAGTGAGCCACATCCTGAATATCACCTTGAGTATAGTAATGTGCCAGAATAATCGCTTTCTTTTCCTTACACAGTTTTTCTATCTCATAGCGCACATCCATTCCCTCTTGCAAGGGTTCATCTATATAGCCCTTTGTTTTCCACGATTCTTTGATTTCCATTATTTTTATTATTTGTTTATTTTATTATTTAGAAAATATAAGATGTAAAAGAAGTGCCGTGAATAAGTGCAAAACTTTCCTGCAGATTCTTTGCTTGTTTATTTATCCTTTTGTAAAATTGGTTTATTCACATTTATATCTAATAATTAAACTCTGTATTTCAGCGTTTAAGCATGTTATCCACACTTTCTCAATATGGTGCAAAATTAGTAAGTTTATATTTTTTTCCTTCATATTTGAGTGGAAATATTTCTTAAAAGTGCTTTATAAGCATGTTGATATCCCTTATGGGCAGAGATGCTTTTCATAAGTATGGATTTATAAATAGGTTTTCAATAAGTTATCAACACTCATTTGTTGATAACTAGCCTATCGTTATTATATAAGAAAAGCAATATTCAATTGTATAGTGATGAAAAAGAGGATGTATAATAATTAGTTTTATACATCCTCTCAATTTAAATAATAGTATATCAGTTAACAACAGCTATTTTGCAAACTGTTCCTTTGCTTCCATCGCTTTTGGCAGTCTGTACCATATAAACTCCAGATGCCACACGTTTGCCTTTGCTGTCACAACCATCCCATTGATAGATACCTCCATTGCTACGTCCTTGGTTTATGATGGCTCCATTGGCTGTGCATATCTTTACATCCGCATTGTAGGAAAGACCGGTAATGGTAATCAAGCCTGTGTAATGAGGTTCTACAGGGTTAGGATAAGCCCAAACATTGTCTTTGTCCATGTCTTCATTGGGTGTAGTGGCATCACTGTGGTAAGAACAAAGTCCTTTTTCAGTGGATATATATACTACACCAGATGTAGGGTTGACGGCTATGTCGTAAATGTAATCAGAAAGCAGAGGACTGTTGGCAGTGGTAAAATGCTGTAGTTGTGTCATTTTATCGTTGTTTATCAAATATACCCCATTGTTAGCTGTTCCCATCCACAGGCGTCCTGCCCCATCCATTGCCATGGCATTGATGTCAATATTGTTAAGCAGATAATCGGCATAGTTGGTACCGTCGTTTCTAGGTATCTTCACTTGTGTAAATACCGGATTGCTACTATTTATTTCGTCAGCAGGCAGCATCAAAGGTCCTGCTACTGTACCAATCCAAATATTATGATCGTTGTCTTCCAGTACGCAGTGCACACCTGTATTTATATTGAGGGAACTTCCGTCCTGGTTATAAAAACTGTTGATAGTTTTAATTCCTCCTGTTTCAGGCTGGTAACAGTGCAGTGCGGATGAAAGCCAGTTGTCGTTGACAAACCACAGCAGTCCCCTGCTGTCAAAAAAAGGATGTCTCAGATTTATGTTGGAATTTTCTTTTAGATAAACATTGCAGTCGTTCCAGTTATTATTTGCATCGAGTGTGTGTATATTATTGTTTGCCATACTGTTAAGGCACCATAATGTACCTTGGCTGTCGAACGTAATTCCTTGGATGACCACATAAATTTTGTTATCACCGAATGGGGAAGTGAGCGTACTGTTATTGATAGTATGATGCTTTACGAAACGACCGTCTATGAATTCGAACAATCCCGATTTGCCACCTGCAAATACCCTTTCGCTACCCGACGATGTTGTTGTGATGCAGTCCAGTTCATAGTAATACTGTTTCAAATCTGGATTATTGTCGGTAGGATCTTCGTATATTTGCCAATTGTTTCCGTCGAATACCTGTATGCAGCCAGGTCTGTCGGCCATATAGCTCACCATATACATACCCGGTACACTATAAAGCTTTCCTCTGTTAAAGTGAAGAGAAAAGAAATTGTTGTTTTTCGGTCCTCCGGGTTTCAAAGTGCTTACTAATGGCATGTATTCATCAAAGTCAGAAGTATCTTCCTGAAACCATTCTTCTTTGTAGTCTGTGGCATCAGTCCAGTTAGAAGGATCTATCATATTGCTTTTCATTGATACCTGAAGAATCTTATTATCTGATGTTTTTGCATACATCACATCATTTTGCACATATAGGTGCGTGATTGTCTTGTTTAGAATATACGATTCGTTGATAACAGCCTTTTTGGTATCAATATTCATCACTCCGAATCCTGTACACACATACGCCTTTTCATCATACATAATGATATTGACGATGGATTTGTCAATGGCATTTTCCTTGTTGTATAAGTCAGCCATGTTAATAACGTTGCCATTGCTCTCAAGTATATCCATATTGCCGTTGTCATAGGCTATGAGCAGTCGTTTAGATACCTTGTTCCACCTTATTTTAACTATTGTCACGTCATTCAGGTCTTTGGCACGACTGTGAGTAGTAATGCTTTGGTCATTCAGATTATAATCATATATGCTACTGTCAGCACGCACATACAGTTTGTTGCCACCCTTTACTATTTGCTGCACTTCGGTATAAGACATATAGTCCTTCCATGTGCCTATCTGTGCCTGCAGAATATTGGCAAGCAGCAGAAAAATGAATGATATAATATTTTTCTTTTTCATTTGTGGAATACAATATATGTAGGTGGATGGGGTTCTCAGTGACGGAACATAATAAGAAATGTCACTGCATAAGAAACTGTGCCAGTTTATTTACGGCACGTGCCCTGTGACTGATGGTATTCTTAATATCATTGCCCAGTTCAGCAAAGGTAAGGTCATAGCCTTCGGGCTGGAAGATTGGATCGTAGCCGAAGCCCTCCCCTCCCCTGCGCTCTGTGATAATATTACCCTGTACAATGCCTTCGAAGAGAAAATAACATCTTCCTTCCACTACCTTGGTTTCTGCTTCTGTTGTAAAATTCTCAGCATCTTCAGCAGTAAGAAACAAGGCTATTACTGTTCTGAACTGAGCTTTTCTGTCAGCAGTGTTTTCAAGTTCATGCAGCAGTTTCTTCATGTTAGCCTCACTGTCGTGCCCGTCACCTCCTGCATAGCGTGCGCTGAATACACCGGGAGCTCCTTGCAGGGCGTCCACTTCCAGTCCGGTATCATCGGCAAAAACACTCATTCCATAGCGCTCGGCAATATAGGATGCTTTCTGTATAGCATTGTCGTATAGTGTATTGCCTGTTTCAGGAATATCATCATGACAGTCTATATCATTGAGCGAAAGTACCTGAAAATAGTCTTTCAGAATGTTTCTTACCTCTTCAAGCTTATGCTTGTTGTTCGTGGCGAATACTATCTTTCTCATGTTGTTTCTTGATGTTTACTTTGATGGCGTCAAACCCTTCTCCATACACGCCTATGACAGAACTCTGGCTGACAAAGGCATTGGGGTCTATCTGCTTGATGAGCCTGAAAATCTGTATGCTCTCCCTCCGTTTTGCCAGCAGACAGAGCACTTTGGTCGGTTTGCCCGTGTACCAGCCATGGCCATCGAGTATAGTCAGGGTATGGTCTGTATTGCGTGTAATGGCATAGGCAATTTCCTGATACTTCTTGGAAAAGATAAGAAACTGTACCGACTGCCGCTGCATATTCATCACATAGTCGAGCATCAGACATTCTATGAACATGGTACACAGACCGAAGACTACCTTGCTGCAGCGCTCTTCAAAACCGCCGAAAGAAGTCACAAACAAGCAACTGCCTATGATGCAGAGGTCTATCATGCTGATGGCCCTGCCCAGCGTGATGTTGTGGAATTTGTTGAGTACTGCCGCCACAATGTCTGTACCACCGGTACTTCCGTTGTTCAGAAACACTATGGCAAGTGCTGTGCCTGTGATGGAACAGCCTATGATGAGTGACATAAAGTCGTTGCCTTCGCCGAGAAGTTTGCGGAAACTGCCATCGGGCAGCATCACTATGTCTTGTGCGACTTCCAACATCAGTGTGAGCATCAGTGTGGCATAGATAGTCTTGGTAAGGAATTTCCATCCCAAGGTTTTCAGTGCCGCCACGATGAGCACGGCATTGATGATAAAGAAGGTATATTGCACAGGAAACCGAGTGGCATAAAACACTATGGCACCCACACCGGCAATGCCGCCCGTTACAATCTGATAGGGCAACAGAAACACGGTGAAGCCAAAGGTGTATAACAGCAATCCTAAGGTGATATACACATAGTCTCTTACCTCATATAGCAGTTCCCTGTGGGTCATCAATTTTATTTGAGTACGATATTCACAATACGTCCCTTCACGATGATTACCTTCACCACCTGTTTGTCAGCAATGTATTTGGCTGTACGCTCGTCCGCCATCACCTGTTGTTCTATGGTAGCGTTGTCGGCATCAGCGGCAAAGAGCATCTGGAAGCGTGCCTTGCCGTTGAAAGAGATGGTGAGCTGTACCTGGCTCTCCACCAGATACTCCTCGTTGCACTTGGGCCATTCGGCATCGCATACACTTCCCTGTCCGCCCAGTGTGTGCCACAGTTCTTCGGCGATATGGGGTGCAAAGGGTGCTATGAGTACCACAATGGTCTTGAGGAGTTCGCGGTTATGGCATTTCAGTTGTGCCAGTTCTCCTACGCAAATCATGAACGCAGAGATGCTGGTATTGTAACTGAAGGTCTCGATGTCAGCCGTCACCTTCTTGATGAGTTTGTGGACCGACTTGAGTTGCTCTGCTGTCGGTTCGGCATCATCCACAATAAGTGTGCTGTTTTCGTCTGCCCTATTGCCGTAGAACAGTGCCCAGAACTTCTTCAAGAAGCGGTGACAGCCGTCGATACCGTTGGTATCCCAAGGCTTTGACTGCTCCACTGGTCCTAAGAACATTTCATAAAGGCGCAGGGTATCGGCACCGTATTTTTCCACGATCATATCTGGATTGACTACGTTGAACATGGATTTTGACATCTTCTCCACAGCCCATCCGCAGATATACTTGTCGTCTTCGAGAATAAACTCGGCATTGGCATATTCCGGACGCCATGCCTTGAAGGCTTCAATATCGAGTATATCGCCATGTACGATGTTCACATCCACATGGATGGGAGTAACCTCATACTGGTCTTTCAAACCGAGAGAAACGAATGTAGGATGATCTGCTCCCTCCTGGTTAATACGGTACACAAAATTGCTTCTGCCTTGTATCATTCCCTGGTTCACCAGTTTCTTGAATGGTTCGTCAGCGCAGGCATAGCCGCTGTCATAGAGGAATTTGTTCCAGAATCTGGAGTAGATAAGGTGACCCGTTGCATGCTCTGTACCGCCTACATACAGGTCCACGTTCTGCCAGTATTCGTCTGCTTCCTTGCCTACCAGTGCCTTGTTGTTGTGGGGGTCCATATAGCGCAGATAGTATGCGCTGGAGCCTGCAAAGCCTGGCATGGTGCAGAGTTCCAGAGGGAATATGGTCTTGTTGTCGATTAGATCCTTGCTTACCACCTCTTCCTTCACGGTGTCCCAAGCCCAGTTCTGTGCTCTGCCCAGTGGCGGTTCACCCGTTTCGGTAGGTTTGTATTCGTCTATTTCGGGCAGCAGCAATGGCAGTTTGTCTTTAGGAATCATGTAGGGCATGTCGTCCTTGTAGAATACAGGGAATGGTTCGCCCCAGTAGCGCTGGCGTGAGAAAATGGCATCGCGCAGACGGTAATTCACCTTCACCTGTCCTAACTGGTGTTCGGTGACGTATTTCTTGGTGGCGGCAATGGCCTCTTTCACTGAAAGTCCGTTGAGCACCAGTGCGCCAGGCTGCAGTTCCTTGCCGGCAGCAGGGCTATTGATTACAGTGCCTTCCTTGGCATCATAACTCTGTTCGCTCACATCAGCACCCTCTATCAGAGGAATAATAGGCAGATTGAATGTTTTGGCAAAAGCATAGTCGCGTGAATCGTGGGCGGGTACTGCCATGATAGCTCCTGTGCCGTAGCCTGCCAGCACATAGTCGCTCACCCAGATGGGTACATCCTCGCCCGTGAAGGGATTGACAGCATAGGCGCCGGTAAACACACCCGTCATCTTGCGGTCGCTGATACGGTCGCGCTCGGTACGTTTCTTGGTGCGCTCCACATACTCCTCCACTTCGGCACGGTGCTCATCGGTAGTCACCATAGTTACATAATCGCTCTCGGGAGCCAGCACCATGAAGGTAACACCGAAGATGGTATCGGCACGAGTGGTGAAAATCCTGAATGAGAGGTCTCCCCTATCCTTCACTTTGAAGTCCATCTCCGTACCCTCGCTTCTGCCTATCCAGTTGCGTTGGGTTTCCTTAAGCGAGTCGGTCCAGTCGATGGTTTCCAGTCCATCGAGTAGGCGCTGTGCATAGGCACTTACGCGCAGGCACCACTGGCGCATCTTTTTCTGTACTACCGGATAGCCTCCGCGCACACTCACACCATCTACCACCTCATCGTTGGCAAGTACGGTACCCAGTTGTGCGCACCAGTTCACCATAGTTTCTCCCAGATAGGCGATACGGTAGTTCATCAGCACCTCCTGCTTCTTCTTCTCCGAGAAGGCGTGCCACTCAGAGGCGGTGAAGTGCATCTCTTCCGAACAGGCGGCTGAGATGTTCTCGGTACCCATCAGTTCAAAATGCTCTATGAGTTTGATGATAGGCTGTGCCTTTTGTGAAGCCAGGCTATAGTAGCTCTTGAACATGCGGATGAATGCCCACTGTGTCCAATGGTAGTAGGCAGGGTCGCAGGTACGCACTTCGCGCTCCCAATCGAAGCAGAAGCCAATCTTGTCCAACTGCTCTCGGTAGTGGTTGATATTCTGCACGGTGGTCACCTCGGGGTGCTGTCCCGTTTGTATGGCATATTGCTCTGCGGGCAGTCCGTAGGCATCATAACCCATGGGATTGAGCACATTGAAGCCCTGCAGGCGTTTGTAGCGGGCATAGATGTCGCTGGCTATATAGCCCAATGGATGTCCCACATGCAGTCCTGCTCCCGAGGGATAAGGGAACATGTTGAGCACATAAAACTTCTTCTTATTCTTGTCCTCAGTAACGCGGTAGGTATGTTCTTCCACCCATCGCTGTTGCCACTTCTTCTCTATTTCTCTGAAATTGTATTCCATAACGTAAGTAAAATTGAGGTGGCTCATGAAAATTGCCACCGTAAGTTTAACAATTTGAACAGTATAGTACTGTGCAAAGATAGTGTTTTTAGGCGTAACAGCAAAAATAATGATTTGAAAAATGGCGTAATCCCATGTATTATGGTACAACTATTATCCCATTGTATTTCAGTTGTCCCTTTGCATACTTGCCATTCGTCACATTTCCATGCTTTCTATCCCATTTTCTTGCTATTTCGTCTTGAAACAGTAATTTTGCAGTCGCAATTAAGGACAAGCAATTTGTTTTATAGCATTTGAGATACTATTTTTTTTAAATCACGATGAATACAAAATTAAGGTTAAGAATTGGAGCCACACTCCATTTTATCATTGCTGTGGGTCATCTCGCTTGTCTTTTCTTTCTTGAGGAGGCGTTCAAGGCTTATGATATCCTTGAGGAGATAAATGACTTGTGTTTCGGACAGACTTGGCTGATGTATGTGGTAACGGTAGCCGTAGCTTTTGCTGTTGCTGTTGCAGGACTGTATGGTCTTTCTGCCAGTGGCGATATCAGGCGATTGCCTCTGCAGCGCATGGCTATTACCACCATTCTTGTCGTCTATTCCGTGTGGTCTTTCATAACTATTGTCTCCCTCTTTTGGACATTCTCATATCTTGAAATGTTCTCACTGTTCAATCCCGTCATTTTAGTGTGGTGCTATTTGCCTGGTATGTCTGCAAAACAGTCATGAAGGAAAAGGAATATCCATGCGCCCAATACAAGATGCGGCGCAAATATGATGAGAACCCCAAGTCGCTGATAGCCCGCTTTTGGCATTGGCACACCCGTTTTTGCCCTGGATGGAAAGACTATCTCGGCAGCCTAAGTGAGGAAGAGAGAGATGAGACTATCAGGAAGTATCATCTGAGAGTCCCAATGACAATCGTCATAGTTATGCTCTCGCTGAGTGCCTATGCACAGAGTATCCCAAAGGCAATTGACCGTTATGGCGTGTGCCTGCTGGCAGATGGTAAAACTACGGGAGTCAGGATGGACAAGCCGTTTGCGATGCACAGCATCATGAAGTTACCGCAGGCTGTTTTTGTGGCGGATTGTCTGGAGTGACAGTCTATCCCGCTTTCTGAGACAGTCACTGTGAGGAAAGACGAATTGATGCAGAATACGTGGTCGCCCATGCTCAGGATGTTTGACGGACAAAGGGATTTCTCTTATGCAGAACTGCTGAGACTGTCATTGGCAGAGAGTGACAACAATGCCTGCGACATTCTGTTCAGTCGTTTTGGAGGACCTAAGAAGGTGGAGGAGTTCCTTCGTCAACTCGGTTTAGCAGATATTCATATTCAATGGACAGAACAAGAAATGACAACGGAGCCAATGCGCTCAGCCGACAACAACTGTACACCCAAGGATTTGGCACGTCTTTTAGACTGGCTCTATCATCATCAGGGACAGAACGAGTATCTCCGCTTTGTCTGGCAGACCATGGCGGCATGTCAAACGGGAGCGGAGCGTATAGCCTCCATTATTCCCGCTGGGGCGGTGTTTGTCCACAAGACAGGAACAGGTTTCCCGTCAAAGGACAAAAGACAAGACAGAAACGATGCCGGTGTCATCATCATGCCCGATGGCACTTATCAGGTGATTGCTGTGTTTGCGCCACAGAGTGAGAAAGAAGAGGATGTGGCAAAAATGGGAAAGAAGTTTGTGAAAAGGTAATCTTCCAAATTATAATTATTGATGAGGAATATGAAGAAGGTATTGTATGTACTACTTCCGCAGTTTGCGGAACATGAGTTGCCGTATCTTACTCAGCCGTTGCGCTCGGATTTATGGGCAATGAAGGAGAATCCGAAATATGAGAACAAGATTGTGGCAGAGTCGTTGGAGCCTGTTGAGGCTATCAGTGGTTTCCGTCTCCTACCCGACTATACGTTTGATACCGTTCCCGACGATTATGCGGCCTTGGTGCTCATCGGCGGCTATGGTTGGCAGAGTGAGGCGGCAGAACGTGTGGAGCCTCTTGTAGTTGATGCCATTGCCAAAGGGCGCATTGTCGGTGCCATCTGCAATGCCGCTTCGTGGATGGCAAGCAAGGGCTTCCTTAATAATGTGCGTCATACGGGCAATGGTGTGGAACAGTTGCAGCTTTGGGGCGGCGAGCATTACACTAATGCCGACAACTATGTGAATGCACAGGCTGTGAGCGACCAGAACATAGTGACTGCCAACGGCAGTGGGAACCTGGAGTTTGCATGCGAGATTCTCACTCTATTGAAAAACGACGAACCCAAGGAAATAGAGATGTACGGAACATTCTACAAGATGGGATTTGTGGAATTTGCAAAGATGATGTCGCAAGCCAAACCTCGTTTCTCGTTCAACACCATAGGGCTGTTTACAACCGATAATGCCAAGATGGTGTCGTTCTATCGCGACATCTTCGGATTCCAAACGGAGTGGAACGGCAGTGATCCGAATGTAGAGATGACGCTTGGCGCATCGCGTATCATCATGTTCCCTCGTGACGATTTCGAACAGATGACATCCCGGCAATATGCCTATCCTGAAGGTACGAACGGAACGATGGAGATATCCTTCGACGTCCCGTGTTTCGCTGATGTTGACAAGGAGTATGAGCGCGCTGTAGGTATGGGGGCAAAGCCCGTTTTTGCTCCAACAACAGAGCCATGGGGACAGCGTACGTGCTATGTGGCTGACCCTGAAGGCAATCTGATAGAAATTTCATCGTTTGTGGAAGGATAAATTATATTGAATAAGTTTCAATGAAAAGAAATATGGAATATCAAGAAGTTATTGATGGTATCAACGAGGTCATGGAGCGTGAGATACCAATGCTCCTCTCTCTTACGGAAGAGCAGGTGAGTGTGAATAGAAACTGTCAGAACCGCACCGTGAAGATGCTCGTCGGTCATCTTATAGATTCGGCAAGCAACAATCATCAGCGTATGGTGCGTCTGCAGTATGCCCCACGTTGCGGCCACTCAATGCCAAACACCGAGATGGGTATGCTCGTCTTTCCAGACTACACGCAAGACAACGACCTGTGGATTGCCCTTCAGGACTATCAGCATGAGGATTGGCAGACATTGGTGATGCTGCTCAAACTATATAATCAGCATATCTGCCACGTCATCCGTTCGGTTGACAAGACTAAACTCAACAATTATTGGATTGACTACGAGGGTTGCCGTGTGACTCTTGACGCAATGATACGCGGATACATCAACCATCTGAACTTGCATTTCGGTCAGATACACGAACTCCTCAACGCATGATAATTGACTGAAATGACAGCACGGTTGAACTATCTCGACAATCTGAAGGTGATGCTCACATTTAAATTCATTAAAAGAAAATGAGAACAGATAGTATAATAATAAAGAATGCTCATACAAACAACCTTAGGCATGTTGATGTCGAGTTGCCGAAACATAGCGTAGTAGTGTTTACGGGTGTGAGTGGAAGCGGAAAATCCTCGCTTCTCTTTGACACTATATACACTGAGGCGCAACGTCAGCTCATCGAGACATTCAGCTCATTTGCAAGAGGGCGTCTTCCTAAATTGTCACGTCCGGATGTTGACGAAATCAAGCACCTGTCAACACCTATTGTGATCGACCAGAAAAAGATGGGCAACAACCTGAGAAGCACTGTGGGGACGGCTACAGAATTGGCAACCTATATCCGCCTGTTATATTCGTGCATCGGACAGCCATTCCTGCATCTGCCTTCATTCGCCTTCTCGTTTAATCATCCCGAAGGTATGTGTCCCCATTGCCATGGTCTTGGCAAAGAGGTGAAGGTTGATCCGGACTTGTTTCTCGACAAAGAGAAATCATTGCGCGAAGGTGCTCTGCTTCACCCCAACTACAAGCAAAACTCATATTTGCTCAAGGAATTGCTCAAATACGGTATCTTCGACAACGACAAGCCTTTGAAAGAGTGGAGCGAAGACGAACTTTACAAACTGCTTTATAGCGAGCCAATAGACCTTGACAAGTCGAAGACAGGCTTGAGCTATAACCGTTATCATGAAGGTATAATCACTAAACTTGAGCGTGCCATCATAGATAAGGCCATCGACGAAAAGAACGAGGACGAGCAGAATGTGCGCGACAAGTTCTTTACCTATCGTGTCTGTGAGCATTGCCATGGTAGCCGAATCAACGACCGTGCCCGTAGCGTAATGATTGGCGACAAGAGTATAGACCAGATATTCGGCATGGAGCTTTCTGATGTGTGGGAGTTCTTTAAGCAGTTGGAGAATAATGTAGAGAATGACGAAGCGCGTCAAATGGCTATACCGGTTTTGCGCAAAGTGAACTATCTGCTTAGCCAGTTAGTGAATATTGGAGTAGGTTATCTGTCTCTCGACCGTCCTGTTTCCACACTGTCGGGAGGCGAGAGCCAACGTGTGAAAATGGCTCGTCAACTCGATTGCGACCTCACCGACCTTATCTATGTTCTCGACGAACCAAGCATAGGTCTGCATCCTCGCGACAATGAACGCCTTATAGAACTGGTGCGGGGTTTGCGTGACCGTGGCAATAGTGTTTTCGTCGTTGAACACGACCCTGACATCATTCTTTCTGCAGAATGGGCAGTAGATATGGGACCAATGGCTGGGAGCAATGGAGGCCACGTGGTGTATAATGGTCCTATAAAAGGATTGGTGGAGTCGCATGGGGTGACAGGAAAGTGTCTGCGCGAGAGACAAAAGGATATTGTGAAAACAAGACCGCGCAGACCGTTTAAAGACAGTTTTCTGATTGAAAATGCTTCAGTCAATAATCTTAAGGATCTCAATGTGCGTATTCCCAAAGGTGTTCTCACTTGCATTACAGGTGTGGCTGGCTGCGGTAAGAGTAGCCTTATTCATGGTTGTTTTGTACCTCAGCATCCAGAAGCCATAGTCATTGACAACAGCCAGTGGGACGCACGTCGAAAGGAAATGTCGCTTCATATATTGGTATATTCAATCATCTGCGGCAATTCTTCGCAAAGACCAACGGAGAGGATGCTTCATTGTTTAGTTTCAATGCTGCCGGTGCATGTCCGAAATGTGAGGGTAGGGGATACTTAAGCTTTGAGATGAATTTCCTTGATGCAGTTAAAACTCGTTGCCCAGAATGTGAGGGTAAAAGATACAACAAGAAGGCACTTGGTTATCTGTATCATGGTAAGAACATCGCTGAGGTATTGGAAATGACAGTACTGGAGGCTCTCGATTTCTTTGCCAATGAGAAGAAAGTCACGCGCTATCTGTCGCTCCTTCAGGAGGTCGGTCTAAGCTATTTGAAACTAGGGCAGACGCTCAGTTCTCTTTCGGGAGGTGAGAACCAACGACTGAAGATTGCAACAGAGTTGCGTAAGCGAGGGAATATCTATATCATGGACGAGCCTACTACAGGTCTGCACATGAACGATATAGAACGTTTCTTCCAAATTGTCAACAAATTGGTTGATGCAGGTAACACTGTAATCATCATTGAACATAACCTTGACATCATAAGACGTGCTGACTGGATTATTGACTTGGGTCCTGAAGGAGGTAAGAATGGTGGAGAGATGTTGTTTGAAGGAACACCGGAAGAGTTGAAGTCATGTAGCCGTTCGATTACTGCAAAATATATTTGATACAAGTAAA
>CALZXH010000064.1 GCA_945830055.1 uncultured Prevotella sp. | reverse complement strand
TGCATCATCAGGATGTACATATAGGCAACCCTCTCCACCAGCCTCTTCCAGACAGGAACCCGTGCAACCTATGGCAGGCAATGAGGCGGTAATGGCTTCGAGCAGAGGGATGCCAAAGCCTTCGATGCGCGAAGGATAGACAAAGGCGGTGGCAAGATGATAAAGAACCGGCAGATGATTGTAGCCTACCCCATGCAGAAAGGTGAACGAAGACGTGAGTCCGTGGATAGAAAGGAAAGACTGCAGTTTGTCGGTATATGGAGTGCGCTTACCCACTGCCACCACATGAGGCAATGAATCCACAGGAGTACCTGTCTCTTTCATCTGTCGTAGCGCCTTAGCTACCAATAGCAGGTTCTTGCGTTCTTCTATACTACCCACATACAGCAAGAAGCGCTGCGGCAAATGGTAGTGCTGCCGCACCTCATTCATCTGCTCCTGTGACGGTTTCTGTGCAAAAATCCTGTCACACCCCTGATATACTACCTCAATCTTGTCAGGCGCAATGCCATAAAAATGAATGATTTCCTGCTTGGTGAACTCGCTCACAGCAATAATCCTATCGGCATTGATACACGCCCTACGGAACTTGTAGTTATAAATGATTCGGTCAATGGGACGGTAATACTGTGGATAACGCAAAAAGATAAGGTCGTGGATGGTGACCACACTTCGGCAACCCGCCTTGCGAATAGTGAGAGGTAGTTCGTTGCTCAATCCGTGAAATATCTCGATACCCTCCCGACGCAAATCGTTATCTATGCCCCACACACGCCACAGCGAGGCCAACCTACGTGCCATAGGAGTAACAGGGAAATGACAGTACAGTGATTTCAAAGTGGGAATCTCGTGCAGAAAGGGTGTCTTGTGCCGTTTGGGCATAAACAGGTGATACTCGTTTTCAGGATGCTGTTCAGAGAGAATACGCAACACAAAGCGACTATAGTTGCCCAATCCAGTGCGATTCTGAGCTGCCCTTTTACCGTCAAATCCTATCTTCATTGCTATCAGAGTTGGGTTATGTGAACAGGCACAAAGTTATACATAATCCGTCAACCCTCCAACAAAAGAATGGAATTATTAAAGCATTTGTTTTCTTTTAGTTAACTTTGCAGGCGCTATCTATGGCATCATAGATTTCTCCCCGACAGATGACGAGATGAACCAACTGACACAACGCATCAACAATTTTGTTTCAAAACCTTTTTTCAGCGACCCACGTACCCTACTGGGACTATGGTTGCTGTTGCCCGTGATATCGGCACTGATGAAGATTAACAAGTGTAACAACTTCTTGATATTCAAATATGTGTTTTGGCACACATGGAATGGCACCCCACTCTACGAGGCCTATCCAGAGGAATACTTTGACACCAACCACTACGGACCGTTATTCAGCGTTGTGATAGCCCCTTTTGCGGTACTACCCCACCCGTTGGGACTGCTGTTTTGGCACGTTATCATGGCATTGGTACTGTATGTCAGCATCCGCAAACTGCCCGTAAACCTGAGCAAGCAGATACTGATACTGTGGTTCTGCGCCCACGAATTGCTTACAGCCTTGTTTATGAGCCAGTTTAACATTGTCGTGGCAGCCATCATCATCGCCTCATTCGTTTGCATTGAGAAAGAACGCGAAGGTACAGCCGCCTTCCTCATCGTGCTGGGCACCTTAGTCAAACTGTATGGCATTGTAGGACTGGCTTTCTTCTTTTTCAGCAAGCACAAGGTACGCTTTGTGTTGTGGATGCTGGTATGGGGCATCCTCCTCTTCGCCCTGCCCATGCTGATTAGTAGCGGCGACTACATAGTACAGCAATATGGAGAATGGTACCGCAGTCTGACGGAGAAGAACGCCGAAAACCTGATGGCAGGCGGACAGAACATCTCGCTGTTAGGTATGGTGCGCAAGATTTCAGGCTGCACACACTATTCCGATCTGTGGCTCATCGTGCCGGGAATGCTGCTCTTTGTCGGTCCCTATTTGCGCCTGCAACAATATAGATACCTCTCATTCCGACTGATGTGGGTGGCTTCTGTGTTGCTCTTCGTAGTGTTGTTCAGTACGGGCAGTGAGTCGAGCGGCTATATCATCGCCCTCACAGGTGCAAGCATCTGGTATGTAGCAGTACCCTGGAAACGCAACAAATGGGATGTGGCACTCATGGTGTTTGCCTTTGTACTCACCAGCATGTCGCCCAGCGACCTGTTTCCTGCATTCCTTCGCAAGCAATATGTACAACCGTATGCCTTGAAAGCCCTGCCCTGCATACTGATATGGGGCAAACTGATGTGGGAGATGTACACCAAGGACTTTGCTCCACTTCCCCCATCTACATCTACAGCAAGTACAAGATAAATGACACAAGAAAGGAGAAGAACAATGAACCGACACTACCTGATATCATCGTCCATCCACCTGATAGTGAACCTGCTGCTGGTGTATGTTGTTTACGAACTATGCCGCTTTGCTTTCCTGCTGGAAAACTACAGCGTGTTTGCCCCAAACCTGTCGTGGGCATCCATGGCAGAGATACTCAAAGGCGGATGGATGTTTGATACCTCTGCCATCCTATACACCAATGCACTGTATATCGTGTTGATGCTGTTGCCTCTGCATTTCAAAGAGCACCGCCTGTGGCAACGCACTGCCAAATGGGTGTTTGTAGTATGCAACACCATCGGAGTGGTAGCAAATCTGTGTGATGCCGTGTATTTCCAATATACAGGCAGACGCACCACAGTGACCGTGTTCCAGGAGTTCGGCAACGAGGGCAACCTGGGCAGTGTGATAGGCATAGAACTGTTGCGCCACTGGTACTTAGTACTGCTGGCGATAGGCATGGTACTTGCCCTTTATCATCTGTCACTGCCCCGTTTCAAGAAGCAAAACAAAAGGCGGAACCCTCCTGTAGCACCCTCCTGGAAACAAGTGGGCGGCTGGCGTTACTAT
The DNA here is from genome assembly GCA_945830055.1 of uncultured Prevotella sp. Taxonomy (GTDB): domain Bacteria; phylum Bacteroidota; class Bacteroidia; order Bacteroidales; family Bacteroidaceae; genus Prevotella. The sequence continues at coordinate 10,741 of CALZXH010000064.1, read as the reverse complement.
GCCCTGCACACATTATGGCTGGCAGTGGCAGTGCCCCTGTGTATTGGCGGAATGCGTGGCGGATTTACCACCGCTGTACGCCCCATCACTATCAGCAATGCCAACCAGTATGTTGACAGACCTCTGGAAGCTGCTTTGGTACTCAATACCCCCTTTGCCCTGATACGCACTATCGACAAACCCATATTTGAGGTTCCTCAATATTTCAGTGAGGAGGAACTGGATAATATCTACTCTCCGCTGCACCAGCCTGCAGACAGCATCACTGCCAACAGAAAGAATGTAGTGGTACTCATCGTGGAGAGTTTCGGCAGAGAATATATCGGTGCCTACAACCAATGGCTTGACAACGGTACCTACAAGGGATATACACCCTTTGTGGATTCATTGATGCAGCACAGCACTACCTGGCTCTATTCCTATTGCAACGGACGCAAGAGCATCGATGGTATGCCAAGTATCCTCTCTTCAATTCCCATGTTTGTAGAGCCCTTCTTCCTCACACCCTCGTCCATGAACAATGTGAGCGGACTGGCTGGCGAACTGAAAAATGAGGGCTATTACTCCGCCTTCTTCCACGGTGCCGAAAACGGGTCGATGGGATTTCAGGCATTTGCCCGTGCCACAGGGTTCAAAGACTACTTCGGACGCACCGAGTTCAACCAGGACAAGCGTTTCAGGGGAGATGATGACTACGACGGCACATGGGCTATTTGGGACGAACCATTCTTGCAGTTCTTTGCCTTGAAGATGGGTGAGTTCAAGCAGCCGTTTGTCTCTGCCGTGTTCACCGCATCTTCACATCATCCCTACGTTATCCCCAAAGAATACCAGCATATCTTCAAGGAAGAAGGACTGGTGATGCATAAGTGCATCCGATACACCGACCATGCTTTGCGTCGCTTCTTCGAGACAGCCAGCAAACAGCCTTGGTTCAAAAACACGCTATTTGTCCTCACCAGCGACCATACCAACCTGAGCGACCATGCCTACTATCAAACTGATTTGGGTGGCTTCTGTTCGCCCATCATCTTCTACGACGCCACAGGTACCTTGCAGCCCGGCATGCGCAATGCCATTGCCCAACAGATAGACATCATGCCCACTGTGCTCAACTTCTTGGGCTATAACAAACCGTATGTAGCCTTTGGCTGTGACCTGCTGAATACACCAGAAGAAGACACCTGGGCGGTGAACTACCTGAACGGGGTATATCAGTATGTGAAGGGCGACTACCTGCTACAATACGACGGCAACAGCACCAAGGCTGTATATCAGTTCAAGACCGACACGCTGCTGCAACAAAACCTGAAGGGTAAGGTGAAAGAACAGGCACAGATGGAACGCGAACTGAAAGCCATCATACAGTCGTACATGGCACGCATGACGACCAACCGGTTGGTCATAAGCACAGATTCCAATCCTTGAGCTATCAGCGTTGCTCCAAATCCTTGAAGAAACTCTGCATCATGGCTTTGGCAAGGGTAATGCGGCGCGAAGTAGCTGTACCACTATCTTGCGGCAAATTGCCGGAATCAGTAGTCGTGGCATCTTCCAAAGGTTTGCCGTTTACAATATCAAAGACGGTAAATCCTGTGGAGTCACGCAAGCCGATAAATGATCTGTTGGAAAAAATGGCAAAAGGATAACGATAATCATTGCTCAATACATCACGACTGAACACATACTCCTTGTGCGGAATGCCCAACTGTCCCAGCAAGGTGGCTGCCATATCACTTTGGTTCATCAAGGTAGTGATGTGGCGTGGCTCTTTGAGTGCCCCACCTATCCAAAGCATCGTATTATGATGATGCTCCTCACGAGTGATACCGTCGGGATAGGCAAAGCCATGATCGGGCAGGCATACAATCAGCAGATTGTTCCACAGAGAGGTACGTTTCACCTTTTCCACAAACCGTCCGAGACACTCATCGGTGAAAGCAAAGGCATTGGCTATAGGATGTGACAGGCGCTGATAGGGCACCACCCAAGGCTCATGACTGCTGAGAGTGAGAAAACCGATATGCCAGGGGGTGCGCTTCTGCTCCTGCATCATCTGGAAAAGGCGGTCAAAGGTCACATCATCATCATACCCCCAGTGGTTATCACGCACTTGTGAGGAAGGAAAATCCACGTCACTCACAATAGTACCGTAGCCGCCAGTGCGCAGATAGCTCTGCATGTTGGTGAAATTGATGTCACCACCGTAGAGAAAACTGCTACGGTAGCCCACACTGTCAAGGGTAGATGCCACACAGGGAAGTGTACGGCTCTTGGCAGGAACCTTCATTACCGACATATTGGGAAAACTGGCATAGCCACTCAGGGCAGACAGCATTCCACGGTCGGTACGGTAACTGTTGGAATAACAGTTGGAAAACAGCACACCTTGCTTGCACAGGCGGTTATAATGAGGGGTTATTTCAGGCGAGCCACCCGTAGCTGCCACCGTTTTTCCGCCAAACCCTTCAAGCAATATAATAATGATATTAGGTCGCTTGGTACGCAATAACGACACGGTATCGGAAGCCGTATCAGGATACATGCCTTCAAATAGCCGGCAACGCTCTTCCTCGTCAAAATACCTGAACTCTTCACCATAGTCCTGTGTCTTATCAATAGAGTATATCAGACTGAATACGGGGTTGACAGCCGCATGATTCAAAAACACATCCTCTGCGTAATACACCCTGCCAATGTTGGCCGTTGACTCTCCCAGTCCTCCGCGGATAGATACAAAAAGCACCGCAGCAAGTACCACCATACACAGGGTATATAGCGAGCGTTGCCACAGTCCGCAGGTGGCATGGAGGGCTCGCAGTCTCAGCGGAGTAAGCCATCGCCACAGTACCACCATGCCAGCTGCAGACAAGAACCACAGCACCACACGCCACACAATGTAGCCCACCGACACACTGGCAGTAGCCCCCTTAGGCGAGTCAAGATAGATAAAGACCGTAGCATCGAGCTTGAACTGCCAGAACGGATAAAGTGACGCATCTGCCACCATGACTAAAGCGACCACTACCGCCACTACCGCATAATAGGGGGTGAGCCATCGGCGCAAGCGCAGGGAACTGTGCCTCGGAGTCCATATCGTAGCTATCACCACCAACAGCGGAAGCACCATCAGATAACCTGTAGTGGGCACATCAAGCAACATTCCATGCACCACTACATCCCACCAGTCGCCCCACCCGTAATGGGCTGTGGCAGGAGTACATGCAAGAAAGAACGCAGTCTTCTGCATTACAAATACCAAGAGAACTGACAGGTAAAATAGGATGAGATAAACGATACGCTGCTTCATAAACAATAGCTTAAAACAGTCATGCTACCACAGAATATCCTTCCGTAGCGGCATGCCACATGCAAAGGTAGGCATATTTTTCGTCAAAGCGACGCAACAATTACACGAAAGATATTTTTTGTCTTTTTTTTGCTCTTTCTCAAATAAAGGCGTATCTTTGTAAATTAGTATGTTATTATGGCTGGCACAGCTGCATTTCGGCTCTGTGCTCTATTCTGAAAAAGATAATTTATAATTCCTTTATGCTGAAACAGTTTTTGCAAGTAATGGCACGCTACCTGAAGCCTTACCGAATGTATCTGGTATGGTCGGTGGTACTCAACATCTTCTCGCAATGGATGAACGTGTTTTCATTCGTAGTGCTTATTCCTATTCTGAACATCCTGTTTAAAATTGACCAAACGGTATATACCTACAAGGAGTGGACTTGGACCTCACTGGACAAAGACCTGGTGGTAAACAACGGTTATGCCTACGTACAAGGTCTGATAAGTTCCCATGGCGCCTTTCTCACTCTGGTGTTTATGGGCGTGGCACTGATAGTGATGACAGGCATCAAGACGCTGGGCTATTTTGCCTCTTCAGCCATCATGGTTCCTCTGCGCACAGGTATTGTGAGAGACATACGTGTGCAACTGTACAACAAGGTGCTTAAACTGCCACTGAGTTTCTTCTCTGAAGAGAAAAAAGGCGACATCATTGCCCGCATGAGTGCCGATGTACAGTGCGTGGAGAACTCCATCACCAGCAGTATCGACATGCTGATACGCCAGCCGGTAGCCATCCTGGTATGCTTCATCACCTTGTTCACGGTGAGTTGGCAAATGACCCTCTTCGTACTCATTGTGGCACCCGGTGCTGCCTGGGTAATGGGCAAGGTAAGCCGAAAACTAAAGAGCCAGTCTGCATCGGTACAGGGACAATGGGGCGACATCATCGCCCAACTCGACGAAACCTTGGGTGGACTGCGCATTATCAAGGCCTTTATTGCTGAGAGCAAGATGTCGAAGCGCTTCAAGTTCATCAACGATGAGTTCCGCCGTGGCATGAACGATATGGTGATGAGGCAGAATGCGGCCCATCCTATGTCAGAATTCTTAGGCACCATTATCATCGTGGTGGTGTTATGGTTCGGTGGCTGGCTCATCCTCGACGGCTCTAACCTCATTGATGCTTCCACCTTTATCTTTTACATGGTCATTCTCTACAGTGTCATCAACCCATTGAAAGAATTGTCAAGAGCCACCTACCAGATTCCTTTGGGACTGGCTTCAATGGATCGTATCGACTTTATCCTCAAGGCAGAAAACCCCATCAAGGAATTGCCACAGCCTGAAGCCCTGCATAAGTTTGAACGCCAGGTGGAACTGCGCGACGTATCGTTCCACTATGTGGAGGGCAGAGACGTACTGAAGCATATCAACCTTACCGTACCTAAGGGCAAAACCATTGCACTGGTAGGACAGTCGGGTTCAGGAAAATCAACATTGGTGGATCTTATCCCCCGCTATCACGACGTAAGCGACGGACAGATACTGATAGACGGCAAGGACGTGCGCCACGTGGGCATATCCAACCTGCGCCAACTGATTGGCAACGTGAACCAGGAAGCCATCCTGTTCAACGACACCTTCTACAACAACATCACCTTTGGTGTAGATGATGCTACTATGGAACAAGTGATTGAGGCGGCCAAGATTGCCAATGCACACGACTTCATCATGGAATCGGAAAACGGATACGACACCATGATAGGTGACCGTGGCGGACGACTCTCAGGAGGACAGCGTCAACGCGTAAGTATCGCACGTGCTATACTAAAGAACCCGCCCATACTGATTCTCGACGAGGCTACCTCGGCACTCGACACCGAATCGGAACGACTGGTGCAGGAGGCCTTGGAACGACTGATGAAGAGCCGCACCACCATCGCCATCGCACACCGGCTTTCCACCATCAAGAATGCCGACGAGATATTCGTGCTCTACGAAGGCGAGATAGTAGAACGCGGCCAACACGACGAACTGATAGAGAAAAACGGCTACTACAAACGCCTCTACGACATGCAGCAGCTGTAAAGGGGGCAATGCCAAAGAAAACAATTGGAAAGGATGGAAAGGAAACAACTGAAACGACTGCCCATAGGTATGCAGACCTTCTCGGAAATACGGGAAACAAACTGCCTGTATATCGACAAGACGGAGTATATCTGGCGCATGAAGGAACTCAGCAATTATATATTTCTGAGCAGGCCCAGGCGCTTCGGCAAGTCATTGCTTGTTTCCACCATCCAGGCTTATTTCGAGGGAAGGCGGGAACTGTTTGAAGGACTTGCCATCGGACAGTTGGAAAAGGAATGGAAAGAATATCCCGTACTGAGATTCGATCTGTCGTTAGGGAAACACATGGACAAGAGCCAACTGGAAAGACTTCTGATATTCATCATAGAGGAGAATGAAAAACGCTTTGGACTGAAGTCTGACCACATAGATCCCAACGTGAGGCTTATGAACCTGATAACAAGGGTGTATGAGCAGACAGGGCACCAAGTAGTGGTGCTCATCGACGAATACGACGCCCCGATGCTCGACGTGGTACATGAGGACGAGAAAATGCCCCAACTGCGACAGGTGATGCGCAACTTCTACTCGCCGCTGAAGGCTTGCGATCCTTTCCTGAAGTTCGTGTTTATCACCGGTATCACCAAGTTTTCGCAGCTCAGCATCTTCAGCGAACTCAACAATCTGAAAAACATCTCCATGCTTCCGGAATATGCAACCCTGTGCGGCATTAGCGAAAGTGAGATGGTATCGCAAATGGCTGACTATATTGACCGCTTTGCACTCCGTCAGCACATCACCCATGAAGAGACTGTAGGCTTATTGAAGAAGCAATATGATGGTTATCACTTCACCTGGCCCTCGCCTGGCATCTTTAATCCTTTCAGTCTTCTCAACGCCATGCAAGACTGCGAACTGAACAGTTACTGGTTCACCTCGGGCACACCCAGCTACCTGATAGAAATGATGAGAAAATTCAACGTGATGCCATCAGACATCTGCACAATGGAGGGGAGTGCCGACGACTTTGACGCACCTACGGAAACAATGACCACCCTGCTGCCCCTGCTCTACCAAAGTGGCTATGTCACCATCAAAGATTACAACAAACAGTTCAAGTTCTACACCCTCGACATTCCCAATCAGGAAGTACGTGTGGGACTAACCAAGGCTCTTATACCTGCATACATAACCACCAATACAGTGCTCGTGAACAACACGGTTAGACGTATGGCACAAAACCTGAGCAAAGATAATCTCAACGAGATGCTCAGTCTGCTGCAGCAGTTCCTGCTCACCATCCCCCAATGCGACAACACCCATTACGAGGGGCACTACCAACAGATGCTCTACATCATCTTCTCTCTGCTGGGCATGTATGTGGACGTGGAGGTGAGAACAGCCACAGGCAGAGTGGATATGGTAATGCGTACTGGCAACAGACTATATATCATCGAACTCAAGATAAACAAATCGGCAGAGGAAGCCATGAAGCAAATCGACCTCAAAGACTATCCTGCACGCTTCACCCTTGACCACCTGCCTATTGTGAGAGTGGGTATCAACTTCGACTGCAACAAACACACTATTACAGAATGGGAGATTAAGGAGCTAAAAAAAGATTGATAACAAAATGATGAAAAACGAAACAGATAACATAAATAAGATCAAGGCACCACTGGTAAGCATTGCTATTCCATGTTTTAAAACTGCTTATTTAAAACAAGCCATTCTTTCAGTGATTCAGCAAACCTACAGTCACTGGGAGTTAATCATCATAAATGATGCATCTCCAGAAGATATAGATGGGATTGTAAATTCTTTTCAAGATTCACGCATAAGATATTATATAAATCAAACAAATCTCGGCAAAGAGAATCCTGCCCATAACTGGAACAGGTGTTTGGAATTGGCACAAGGTGAGTTCTTCGCTTTATTGTGTGATGACGATCTATATGCTCCGACCTTTATTGAAGAAATGCTTGATCTTGCAAACCACTATCCGTCATGTGGAACTTTTAGGACAAGAGCAATTATTATTGATGCCCAAGGAAAAGAAATAGATAAGTACTCAAGTGCACCTGAATGGGAATCGTGGGAGGATTATTTGTGGCATGTGGTTAGGAATTATCGACATCAAACCATCTCTGAATGGATGTTTCGTACTGATACTATAAGGAAAGCAGGAGGCTATGCACTTCTGCCATTGGCATGGTATGCTGATTACTTGAGCATATTCAGGATAGCCAAAGAAGGAGGCATAGCCTCAAGCCCTAAGATATTGGCGTATTTCAGGCAGAGTGGAAAAAACATATCATCCCAAGACAGCAAAAATACAGAAGCAAAAATCATTGCATCCTTGAAATACAGAGAGGAAATCAAGCAACTGCTTGCAAATTCACCAGATAAAGAAGATCTTCTATTAAGATTAGACGGACTATTGAGAATGCACACAAGATACCATCTCTCAAAAGCAAAGAAATCAGCCCTTTTCAGACTGTTGATAAAAAAAGGAGAATATCACTTACACATAAATTGGCTTTGGAAAGCATTTTGGCATCACAATCATAATAATTGAGAACAATGAAAATTTTATTTGTAATACCTTGGATACCATATCCACTTGATAGTGGTGGAAATCAAGCTTTTTTCAACATGCTTGATAGTTTGAGGAAGAAACATAATATTACATTAGTTTCTTACACCCATCGTACTGAAGAAAAGAATAACGCCTTGGAGTTACAGAAGATTTGGGACAATGTAAAGATTGAATGCTATACTGATAAGCAATCACTTGCACCCACCCAACCCGGATTTTCAAATAAAGATAAACATAAGTATTCTATTTATGAGTATATTAGGCGCTCTATGCAACGTAAGGAAGAGCGACTCATCAAAAAATATAGTTTAAATGGCATCGAGCAGTCATCCGTTTCAGAAAATATGGGATTGGGTGATTTTGTACGACAGAATTCTACTTTATTTAAAACCAGTTCAGATATCAATCCCGGCTTTTTACAGTATATATATAATAAAAGCAGAGAGGAGTATGATATGGTACAAATTGAATTCTATGAATATCTTCCATTGATTTATGTTCTGCCTGATAATATACGTAAGGTATTTGTACATCACGAACTAAGATTTATCAGAAATGAAAATGAGTTAGCCTTATTTCAAAATAAATCGGTTGATGATGAGGTTCTTTATAAAAAAGAAAAAGACAGAGAAATTGCCATGTTATCACACTTTGATGACATCATTGTACTCACTGAAACAGACAAGAAAATACTTCAACATTATCTCCCCAACACAAATCTTTATGTTTCACCGGCACTGACCAATGCGACCCAAATGACCAACACTCTCAGTTTCCAAAAATGCCGTGATTTGGTATTTTTAGGAGGAGGCAGTCATTTTCCCAACGCTGACGGTATGCTTTGGTTCGCCCAAAAGGTATGGCCAGTGCTCAAACAACAGGGATTTGATGCCAACATCTATGTCATTGGTAAATGGGGAGAAAGCATCAGGCAAATCATAAAATCAGAATGTCCCATTATTCAATTCACTGGCTTTATTGATGATATTCACTCTTTCATCAATGGAAAAATTACCATCGTTCCGATTCGTATCGGTAGTGGTATGCGAATGAAGATTTTGGATGCTATGGCATCTATGTCGCCCATTGTCACAACTTCAAAGGGATGTGAAGGCTTGCCACTTATGAATGGGAAAGAATGTTTTATTGCAGACAAAGAAGAGTTGTTCTGTAATTGTATTTTGAAACTCCAATCTGACATGACTCTACAAGAAGAGATGGTTTCAAAAAGTTCAAACAAATTACACTCCATTCTTGATACACAGAAACTTCTTGAAACTCGCTTGAATTTTTACCAATAACATTTGAGGTATGAATAGCCATCCCCTCGTTTCCGTCATCATCCCTGGCTATAACCATGCGCCCTTTCTGCAAGAGCGCATAGAGAGTGTGCTTGGACAGACATACCCCCACATTGAGGTAATTATGCTTGATGATGCATCGGGAGACGAAAGTGCAGAAATCATGCAGAGCTATGCTCAGCACGAGCGTGTAAGCCACGTTATCATCAACAAGGAGAACTCTGGAAATACCTTTCTGCAATGGCAAAAGGGACTGGCATTGGCACAGGGGGAATATGTATGGATTGCTGAAAGTGACGACGTGGCACACCCTGATTTTCTGAAAACACTGATGGAGCCGCTCACCGAAACACCGCAAGCTGTCATGGCCTTCTCGTGGAGCACCATGATTGACGAACATGGCAAACCGCTCCCCTATTCGTGGGATGAGACCAAACGCTTCCATTCCCCAGGAATTTATGCGAGTCGGTCTTTCTGCCTACAACGTATGGTATTCAAAAACCTGATGTATAATGCCTCGATGATTGTGTTCAAGAAAGAATGTGCTTCTCATGTCAACCCTCAATTCATGCAATACCGTCACTCAGGCGACTGGCTTTTCTGGTTTGACATAGCAAGACAGGGCAAGATATGCGAAGTGCCCCGAAAACTCAATTCCTTTAGGCAGCATGCCAACAAGGTGAGCAACGAAGCACTACAAAAAGCTGATTTAGCTGAAATCTGCGCCATTCAGCAATATGTGGCACAGACACTACGACTTAACCGATATCAATGGCGATGCCTCAGAGGAAGACAAAGCAAGAGGCTCAACAGATCACAATACCCCGACAAAGAAGCATTGCGCCGGCAATATCCTCAAATATATGGAGCCTCATCTGTTGATTATGCTACATATACATTAGACAAATTCCTTAACCTATCTGGAATGCAATAAGGCTCTTTATCCAAATAGTTTTTCAATACGCTATCCTTCTGTTAAGACTGCACCGCAGCCCTTTCTTGTTCCATTATCTTCCCGTCCGCTTCATCGACCGCACGTCGTCAGCCAATCGACCGACCTCCGTCAATCAATTGACCGACCTCCGTCAGTCACTTGACCGAACAACGTGCGGTCGATATTAGAACCGATACAATGACCATGGTATTACTATTATTCCGGTGCAAAGTTACAAAAGTAACATAACGTATGATACATATTCCGGAGCATATCCGTTCACTTCCGCCAACTCTTGGGTTACCTTTGTACGATAATTTTCGCAAATACCGGTACAAGGATGGCAGGAACAGTAAAAGACAGGAGCCTTATCAAGCAGGTTCTCCAGCTGAAGCAGCTCGGCGAATCAAACCGCGGCATCAGCCGCAAGTTACCAATCGACAAAGAGACGGTCAACGGTTATGTCAGGACGATGACGAGTAATGACTCTGGTAAGATCTTACTTCACAAAATCTCAGAACAACTGTTCCAAGGCAG
>CALZXH010000063.1 GCA_945830055.1 uncultured Prevotella sp. | reverse complement strand
GTGATGAGCAGGGTGGTGAGGGGTAGGGCGATGATGAGTCCCATGAAGCCGAGCAACGCGCCCCATACCGAGAGTGAAAGCAACAGGATGGCCGGGTTCAGTCCCATGGCCTTGCCCATGATTTTCGGGGTGAGCACCATGTCGGTAATCAGTTGCACGATGGCAAATACCGCCAGGGCTGACAACAGTATCATCCAGAAGCTCTCGCCGGTGTCAGCCGATTTGAGCAGAGAGAGAAACACGATGGGAATCAGTGCTAAGGAATGGACGTAGGGGATAAGGCTCATCACGCCAATCATGATGCCCATGCCGATGGCCATGGGGAATCCGATGAGGGTGAAGCCGATGCAGAACAGGATGGCGATACAGAACGCCACCGTGCTCTGACCGCGTACGTAGCGGTTCATCTGGTGCTCTACATCGCCTATGAGTGACTGCCAGAAATGACGGCTCTTCTTGGGGAATATCTTGATGAAGCCCTCGGAAAGCACCTCGTAGTCCAGCAGGATGAAGAACATGTAGAGCAGGGTGATGAGCGATGCCACGATGCTCATCACGATGTTGGCCGTCTGACTGATGACTGCAAACACCTTGGGCATTCCCTGGCGGATGGCGTCCATCACGTCCTTGTTCTTGAAAAACCGTTCTATCTCATCCTGGTTTTCCTGGAGCCATTGGGTGATGGCAAAAGGTACGTTGGCGATGTGCGCCTTTCGCTGTATATGATTGGAAATCAGTTCTCCCAGTTTTTCAAACTGTTCTATCATGGGCGGCACGATCATGTAGATGATGCCTCCGATGACCGCCATGACGAACAAGAGGGAGAGGATGATGGAAAGTGCCCTGCCCGGAACGTGTAGCTTGTACTGCACGAAGCTCACGATAGGGTAGAGCAGGTATGCCAGCAGCCAGGCGGCAAAGAAGGGCAGCAGCACACTGCTGAGGTAATGGAGCACAAAGACGATGCCCAGTACGAGCAAGCCCCCCAAAAGCCATCTTACAAAGCGGTCGAAAGTGATAGTCTTGTCTGTCATACACACATTATTTATATATAGCGGCATCCTGTCAGTCAGTTCTTGTCATCTGAAAGGTGCCAGGTTCCTGTCTGGACGCTGATGGCCTCTAATTTGCTTCCCTTTGGCAAAAGTACAAAGACGTTTTAAAAATTGCAAAGAAATGGTCCTTTTTTTTGAATATAGCAGATAAATGGTTACATTTGTCCCTTAGTTATGGGCACATTGTATATCGTACCTACTCCGGTGGGCAATATGGAAGATATGACAATGAGGGCGTTGCGAGTGCTCAAAGAGGCAGATCTGATATTGGCGGAAGACACCCGTACCTCGGGCATCCTGCTGAAGCACTTCGAGATAAGCAACAAACTCATGTCGCATCACAAGTTCAATGAGCACGGCACCTCGGCCTCTGTGGTGCAGCGCTTGCTGGCGGGTGCCAACGTGGCACTGGTGAGTGATGCCGGTACGCCGGGAATCAGTGACCCGGGCTTCTTTCTCGTCCGCGAGGCGGTAAGGGCGGGCATTACCGTCACTACGCTTCCCGGAGCTACTGCCTTTGTGCCTGCGCTGGTGTCGAGCGGACTGCCGTGCGACCGCTTTGTGTTCGAGGGCTTCCTGCCTCCGAAGAAAGGCAGGCAGACCCGACTGGAGGCTCTGGCGCAGGAATCCCGCACCATCGTGTTCTATGAGTCACCCTACCGTCTGCTCAAGACCTTGCAGCAATTGGCAGAGGTGTTCGGCGGCGAGCGTCAGGCGTCTGTATGCCGGGAAATCTCGAAGATCCATGAGGAGAGTGTCAGGGGTACGCTGGATGAGCTGGTGGCACATTTCACGCAGAACGAACCGAGGGGCGAGATAGTGCTGGTGGTGGCAGGTGCCGATGCGAAGAAAATGAAAACGGATAAACAGAAAAACCAAGTGATATGAAGAAAATCATGATGTGGGCTATCGTTGCCCTGGCAATCGTTGCCTGTAAAAACGACAAGGCTAAGGTGGATAACTCTGCCGAACTGCAGCGCGACTCGTTGAACCAGATTATTGCCCAAAGAGATGCGGAAATCAATGATATGATGGCTACACTCAACGAGATAGAAGACGGATTCAGGGAAATCAACGCTGCCCAAAACAGGGTGAATACCGCCAAAGACATGGAAGGTGCCAACCAGAAGGAGCGCATCCGCGAGAATGTGACCTATATCCAGAGTGCCATGCAGCAGAACAGGCAGCTCATCAACAAGCTGCAGAAACAGTTGCGCGAGAGCACCTTCAAGAGTGAGGAGCTGAAGAAAACCATCGAGAACATGATGCAGCAGCTGGAAGAGAAAGACAAGCAGCTGCAGCAGTTGAGGGCGGAGCTTGATGCCAAGGATATCCATATCACCGAACTCGACGAGCAGATAGCCGGACTGAATACCAATGTGGAGCGTCTGAACCAGGAGACCGAACAGAAAGCACAGACCATCAACACGCAGGACAAGCAACTGCATACGGCATGGTTCGTGTTCGGTACCAAGAACGAGCTCAAGGAACAGAAGATACTGGTGGACGGCAAGGTGTTGCAGGACGAGTTCAACCGCAACTATTTTACCAAGATAGATATCCGAGTGGACAGGGAAATCAAGCTCTACTCCAGCTATGCCAAGATGCTCACCTCGCATCCGTCGAGCAGTTATACGCTGCAGCGTGACGCCAACAAGCAGTATGTGCTCCGTATCACCAATCCGCAGGTATTCTGGAGTACCAGCAAGTTCCTCGTAGTATTGGTGAAATAAGCTGAGATACAGGTGCCAGCTGGTTGCCTCGCATGTCTTCTGGCAGCGGGTGAGTCCGGCTGGCATTTTGTCAGATTGCCAATTTGCAGATTGTTACGAAAATAAAGGTCAAAAGAACATTTCTGAATATTTATGCCAATAATATGAGTCGCTTTTCTCAAATTGCATAAATTATGTAAAATTTTTAATCTATTCTTTGCCGTTGACGTTTATTTGAGTAATTTTGCATTCAGTTATAACTTGTTCTTTTAATGCAAAGTAAATTTTAGAGTATTTATGGAGAAGAAATTAACAATGGTTTTGGTGTGCCTTTTCCTATCGTTGGGAAGTGTGCTCGCCCAAACTAAGGTTACTGGAACCGTAATAGCTCAAGAGGACGGACTTCCTGTGATAGGTGCCACTGTGATGGTAAAAGGCACTAAGACAGGTACAGCCACTGACATCGACGGACATTTTACTCTGTCGGTAAAGCCTGGCACCAAGCTGGACGTGAGCTATATCGGTATGAAATCAAAAACGGTGTCGGCAAAGAACGGCATGAAGGTTGTTCTTGAGTCTGACGCCACCACACTTCAGGACGTCGTGGTGACGGGTATGGTGAAAGTTGACAAGCGATTGTTTTCAGGTTCATCTACCAAAATTGACGCTTCTTCTGCCAAACTGGACGGTGTGGCTGACATCAGCCGCTCGCTCGAAGGCAAGGCTGCCGGTGTGTCTGTGCAGAACGTATCGGGTACCTTTGGTACCGCACCCAAGATCCGCGTGCGTGGTGCTACCTCTATTTATGGTAACTCCAAGCCTCTCTGGGTGGTTGACGGCGTGATTATGGAGGATGTGGTGGATGTAAGCACCGATGAGTTGTCTTCGGGAGATGCCACTACCCTTATCAGTTCTGCCATCGCAGGATTGAACTCTGATGATATCGAGAGTTTCGAGATTCTGAAGGACGGTTCTGCTACCTCTGTGTACGGTGCGCGTGCCATGGCAGGTGTGATTGTGGTGACCACCAAGAAGGGTAAGGCAGGAAGCACCAGTCTTTCCTACACTGGTGAATATACCATGCGTCTCATTCCCAGTTATGCCAACTTCAACATTATGAACTCCCAGGACCAAATGGGCGTTTATCAGGAGTTGCAGCAGAAGGGTTATCTCAATTATTCGGAGACCTCTAATGCGGCCAACAGCGGTGTGTATGGAAAGATGTATCAGATGCTGAACAACTATAATTCCACCACAGGGCAGTTTGACCTCGCCAATACTCCAGAGGCAAGGGCAGCCTACCTGCACGATGCTGAATATCGCAACACTAACTGGTTCAAGGAGTTGTTCTCCAATTCCATCCAGCACACCCACTCAGTGAGCATCTCTGGTGGTAACGACAAGGGTACCTACCGTGCTTCTATCAGTGCCATGTACGACCCGGGATGGTACGAGAAGAGTTCAGTGGAAAGATATACGGCCAATTTCAACGCCAACTACAAGATTTCGAGCAAGGTGACTGCCAATATCATTGGTAATGCTTCTTACCGTAAGCAGGAGGCTCCCGGTACCATCAGTGCCACCACCAACCCCGTGACCGGTGAGGTGAGCCGTGCTTTCGACATCAACCCTTATTCCTATGCGTTGAACTCTTCGCGTACGCTGGATCCCAACACGTTCTATACACGCAACTACGCGCCGTTCAACATACATCACGAGTTGCAGAACAACTACATCGACCTCAATGTGTTCGACTTCCGTATGCAGGGACAGCTTACCTACAAGCCGATCACCAAGGTGGAACTTACCGCTTTGGCAGCCGTGAAGTATGGCGGCACCACACAGGAGCACAACATCAAGGACAACTCCAACCAGGCACAGGCTTACCGTGCCATGGGCACCGCCATCATCCGCGACAAGAACCAGTATCTCTATACTGACCCCGATGATATCTATGCTCTGCCGGTGACCATCCTGCCCAACGGTGGTATTTTGGACCGCACCGACAACCGCATGTCTGGATATGACTTCCGTCTGTCGGCATCCTACAATGACGTGTTTGCCGAAGACCACCTGCTCAACCTCTACGGTGCCATGGAGGTGAACAGTCTGGAGCGCCACAGCACCTGGTTCCGCGGCTGGGGTATGCAGTACGAGATGGGTGAGATTCCCTCTTGGGCATACGCTGTGTTCAAGAAGACCCAGGAAGATGGTTCCGACTATTATTCTCTGAGCAATACCAAGGAGCGCAGTGCCGCCTTTGTGGGTGTGGCCACTTATTCATGGAAGCGCCGCTACTCTCTCACCGGCACCTACCGCTATGAGGGTACTAACCGTATGGGTAAGAGCCGCAGCGCACGCTGGATGCCTACATGGAACATCTCTGGCGCATGGAACGTGCATGAGGAACCCTGGTACGAGAAAATATCGAAAGTGGTGTCCAACCTCACTTTCAAGTTGTCTTACTCACTTACAGCCGACCGCGGTCCGTCGTGGGTAACCAACTCTTCGGTGGTTATCAAGTCTAACAATCCCTGGCGCCCCACTGCAGGCGACAAGGAGAGTGTGCTCTATATCGACCAGTTGGCCAATGAGGATCTGACCTACGAGAAGAAGCATGAGTTTAACTTCGGTTTCGATGTAGGCTTCCTCGACAACCGCATCAACCTCACCTTTGATGCCTATAGCCGTCGTAACTACGACTTGATAGGTGTTCTCAATACCACAGGTGTGGGCGGTGAAGGCAGCAAGTATGGAAACGTGGCCAAGATGAAGTCAAGTGGTGTGGAATTGGCATTGCACACATTGAACATCAAGACCAAGGACTTCAGTTGGAGCTCCGACTTCATCTACAGTCACATGTCCAACGAGGTGACACAGCTCAATACATATAATAGAATGTATGACTTCGTCACCGGTACAGGATTCACCATGGAGGGCTATCCCCAGCGAAGCCTCTTCTCTATTCCGTTCATGGGCTTGAACTCTGAGGGTCTTCCCACCTTCCTTGATCAGGACGGCAACGTGACCGTTACAGGCATCAACATGCAGGAGTACGATCCCGACAAGTTGAAGCAGTGCCTCCACTACGATGGTCCTGTGGATCCCACCGATGTGGGTAGCTTTGGCAACATGTTCAAGTACAAGAACCTAACACTTAATGTGTTCCTTACCTATTCGTTCGGTAATGTGGTGCGCCTTGACCCTGTGTTCAACAATACGTATGATGACCTTACAGCCACTCCCAAGGAGTTCAACAATCGTTGGGTGGTGCCCGGTGACGAGAACCGTACCACTGTGCCTGTGATTGCAAGCAAGTTGCAGAACAGCACCGTGACAGATATTGCCACAGCCTATCAGGCTTACAACTACTCCACCGAGCGCGTGGCAAAGGGTGACTTCATCCGCATGAAGGAAATCTCTGTTGCCTATGACTTCCCCAAGTCGTTCACACAGAAGCTTTCTCTCAACAACCTCTCTGTGAAATTACAGGCCACCAACCTGTTCCTGCTCTATTCTGACAGCAAGTTGAACGGACAGGATCCCGAGTTCACCAACGCAGGAGGTGTGGCTACTCCTATGCCCAAGCAATTCACTCTTACACTGAAGTTTGGTCTTTAATCGGATAAAAGAAGATGAAAATAATGAAATCAAATAAGTGGATAATAAACTTCGGACTCTGTGTGGCTGCTGCCGGTCTGATGGCTTCTTGCGATGATTATCTCGATGAGAATCCTGACAACCGCGCCGTCATTGATACCGAAGAAGAGATAATCAGTCTGCTCGGTTCTGCCTACCCCGAAGCGGGAATCTCTGTGATGTCGGAACTGATGTCTGACAACACTGATGACTTGTCTGGTGACCCTCGTTTCCTCAAGTATGATGAGCGCTTCTACGATCAGGTGTTCTATTGGAAAGAGGTGACCGAGACCGACAACGACGGTCCTTCCCTTACATGGGAGAACGGTTATAAATCTGCTGCCACCGCCAATCAGGCATTGCAGTCTATCGAGGAAATTGGAGGTGCCACCACCACCAAGTTGAAAGAGGCAAAGGGTGAGGCACTGCTTTGCCGTGCCTACGCACACTTCTGGCTGGCCTGCATGTTCTGTCAGGCCTACGACAGCAAGAATGCTGACAAAGACCTTGGCCTTCCTTACGCCACCAAGCCCGAGACTACGCTGTACAGTGAGAATATTGAGCGTGGCACCCTGGCTGAACTCTATGCCAAGATAGACAAGGACATTCAGGAGGCTCTTCCTCTGATAGGCGACACCCACTACCAGCAGCCCAAGTTCCATTTCAATACACAGGCGGCTTTGGCTTTCGCAGCCCGCTTCTACCTGTTCTATGAGAAATGGGATCTCGCTGTGAAGTATGCCACCCAGTGTTTGGGAAGTAATCCCAAATCGCTCCTCCGTGATTGGGATGAGCAGGAGAGTTTCGGTATTACCAATGACATGGACCCCCGCAGCCAGGCTTACATCAAGTCGGGTGCCAACTGCAACTTCATGCTCACACCCACTTACTCCATGGCGGGCTTCTGGTTCAGCAACTATGGTTGGGTGTCACGTTTCTCTCACAACTCTTTTATCTCCAACAAAGAAACGCTGGACTGCAAGAACGACCTGTGGGACTTGAAGAATGTACGCTGTCCGTCGCTCCAGTTCATTGGTGGTAACATCGACAAGGTGCTGGTGGCAAAGCTCCCCGCCATGTTCGAGATGACGGATATCGTATCACAGACTGGTTTCTATCACTCCGTGGAGATTCCTTTCAAGGCCGACAACCTGTTGCTCGAACGTGCAGAGGCATACATTCTGCTCAAGCAGTACGACAAGGCACTGGCCGACCTGAACATCTGGATGGAGAACTATGTGAAGAAAACCACACCGCTCACGCTTGAGAAGATCAAGAACTATTACAACCGTCTGCAGTATTATTCCATCACCTTGCCCACACAGCGCCGTCATCTCAATCCCCGATTTGACATTGATGCTGAGGGTAGCGACCAGGAGTGCATGTTGCAGTGCGTGCTCAACTTCAAACGTCTTGAGAATATCCATGAGGGTATGCGCTGGCAAGACATCAAGCGTTACGGTATTGAGATTTGCCGCCGCATGATTGATTCTGATGCCAACTTGATTATGTTGAGTTATGATGATTATATGGGCTCTGACAGTCCCTATCTCGCTGTGCGTGATCCGCGTTGTGCTATGCAGATACCTTTCAAGGTGATTGCAGCGGGCTTCCAGCCCAACCCGCGTGGACAGGAGGCTGAGGCCAAGGGAATGACTGTGAAGGTTGACCGTTTGGTCCGTGCCGAGTAATGCATTTGGGTTTTCCATGAAACAAAAGAAGACAAAAGACAAATGAAAAAGAACATCATATTTTCGTTGCTGTTGATGGGAACAGCACTGCTTGTCACCACTTCCTGTAGTGAGGATGATCTCTCCGACCAGAGTGTCATCAAGACAAGCACCCAACAGCGTACTGACCTCGACAACTGGCTTGAGGTGAACTACCTGCGTCCCTACAACATTCAGGTGAAGTACCGCTACGAGTACAATGAAATCGACGAGGGATATTACACTGTGCCCTGCTCTTATGAGATGGCAGTCAAGATGGCACATATCCTGAAATATACCTGTATTGATGCCTATACCGACAAGGTGGGTATTGCCTTTGTGAGAACTTATTTCCCCAAACTGTTCATCTTTGAGGGCGAGTTCCACTATCGTAACAATGGCTCGTTTGAGTTGGGTACTGCTGAGGGAGGAAAGAAAATCAACCTCATGGGACTCAATCATATCGATGAACTGGGTTCCAGCATTGAAGGTCTGAACAACTATTATCTGCATGTGATTCACCACGAGTTCACACACATCTTGCACCAGACCACCAACTACTCTGCTGCTTATCAGTTGATAACCCTCAAAGAATACAAGTCGGACAAGTGTTTCAACTCTGAGTTCAGCGACTATCTCTCCAGAGGCTTCATCACGGCTTATGCCCAGCAGGCTGCCGACGAGGACTTTGCTGAGATGTATTCCAACTACGTAACCAACACCGCAGAGCAGTGGGAGGCATGGATGAAGCAGGCTGAGCATCCTGCCCTGCGCGATGCTGACGGAAATCTGCAGTTTGAGGGTGGTGAACTTGTATATGACATGAATGCCAGGGCAAATGGTCGTGACCTGATAGAGCAGAAGCTTGATATTCTTCGTTCCTATATGAGTTCTGTGTGGAATATCGACCTTGATGTGATGCGCGAGTCCATCCTCGGACGTGAGCAGGACATCATTGACGGCAAGATTGATTTGACAACTACAGAAATTAAATGATGACAATGAATATGAGCAAGATAAAGTTTTTAGTCGCAAGTCTCTTCGTGTTGCCTCTGCTATTCTCTTCATGTAACGATGATTTTGAGAACAAGTTTGACAACACATCTACAGAGCGCATGGATGCATACTTGCAGCAGACACGCAATGTGCTTGCCTCTGCCACCAATGGCTGGGTAATGGACTACTATGCCGGCACCAACCGTGCGTATGGCAGTTATGCATTCATCCTGAAGTTCTCCCCCGATGAGATGAAGGTCACTGCATCTTGTGAGAAGAAGCAGGAGGAATCCACCTCTTTATATACCCTTACCACCGATGCCGGTCCTGTGCTGTCGTTCGACAGTTATAACGAGGTGCTCCATCTGATGGCCACTCCCAGTGCTGAAGCCTATCAGGGTAAGCAGGGTGATTTTGAGTTCATCATCATGAGTGCCACCCCCGAGAAGGTACTTCTCAAGGGCAAGCGTACAGGTAGCCTGATGCAGATGGTGCCGCTTGAAGGTACTCCTGCACAGTATTATGCCGACCTTGAAACGCTGAAAGACAAGATGATTATCGGTAGTGCCGAGGGAACTGTGGGTGATGTGGCTGTGTCTTTCACCATAGACCTGGATGCCTGCACCATCTCTTCCAAACAGGTACATGGCGCATGGACGGAAAATGCCATTTTCAACAGTGCAGAAGCAGTCAAGACTTCATTTGCCTTTACTACCACAGGTTTCCGCATGTATGAAGATTTGGTGGTGAATGGCGAGAAGTTCAGCGCCTTTACTTTCGATGAGGCCACCCAGAAGATTACCTCAGTGGGCAGTAATGGCAACACGCTCCAGATGGAGTGCAGCAAGCCGTTCAACTGGAGTCCGTTTGAGGATTTCGAGGGTACCTACGACTTGGAGTACATCGTGACAGATGAGAATGATGTGGAAACGCCTAAATATGTTACGAATCTCACCCTTGTGATGGATGAAGACGGTGAGCATTACCTGTTGAAGGGACTTAACGATAACTTTGATGTTGTGATGGGCTACTCGCGCAGCAAGGGTGGACTGACCATCAACAAGCAGGACTTGGGCGAAGCAGCTGGCTACACCATCCGTCTCTGTCTGCTTGACAACAAGGACAGCTATCTGTCTTGGGCCGAGGAGTCTGGTTTGGTGCTCTGTGTCGATCCTCTCAATCCAAATGAATTCCTGTTCAGTTCCAACGGTTCTGAGGACTTCACCTCTGCTGGTATCATCATGTGGTTGTTCAAGGATGGAGAGGCTGTTCACAACACCAGCACTTCCAGTCCTATCTTTGACTTCTTCAATTCACACCAGAATTGGCTGTTCAAGGATGCGAGCAACTATTTACTTCCCAAAATGCAAAAACTTATCAGAAAATAAGCCATGAACAAGATATCTGTTTTATTTTTTGCGATTGCTGCGCTCTTCGTAAGCGTTTCGTGTAGCGATGATACTCACAATCCTTATGCCAAGGATGCGCAGGTTACTGTGCTCAACAGCAACATGGTGCTCGATGCAGTTGCCTCAGAGGGTATCATCACCTTCTCTGCCAACGGTACAGCTACGGCTTCTTGTGCCCAGTCATGGTGCACGGTGGATGTGGAGAACAACAATACCGTTCGTGTAAAGTCCACTCAGAACAACGGCAGAGAGAGCCGTTCCACTTTGGTGGTTATCCACTGCAACGGTGACAGTGTGCAGGTGCCTGTGGTGCAGCGTGGTGCTGAACTCATCTTCTCTGAGTTGGCTCTGCCTGCCATCACCAATGATGCGCAGAAGTTAGAGTGTCATATTACCACCAACATGCCCATCTCGCTAGCCTCCACCCCCGATTGGGTCACCGCCACACTATCTTCTGAGACAGGTGCATTGGAATTGGAACTTACAGCCAACACCACTGGTGACTATCGCCGTGGATGGGTGAAGGTGAATGCAGGTGAGTTCAAGGATTCCATTGAGGTGTTGCAGTATGACTTCGACCAGTTCTTTGCCGGAGAATATTACCTCAAATATAGTGATAAGAACGGCGCAGCCAAGCGTATGCCCGTTACTGTGAGCAAGACCGCCATCGACATCAGTGCCTTCAAGATGGTGTTCCCTGTCACATTCAATGCGCAGAATATGTCGTTGGTACTGAAGAGCGGTCAGAAACTCGGTAGCCGTGGCAATGACAATTTCTATAACATCTTCTACAACGACGAGCAGAACAGGTGGTCTGCCTACTCCACACAGGCATCCATGCAGTTTGTCTTTGGTAATGAAACCGATGAGACAAGCGGATCAAAGGTGGTGAGGGCACGTTTCAAACCTGTGCGCACCGATGTGGTGTTCGATATCCTTGCCGTGCATACGTTCTCGCCTGATTCGCTCAAAGAGAGTTGTGACAACGGCGTGTATTCATCGATGAAGATGTTCAATCCCTATTTGGAAAAAAGATAAGGAGACAAGGTTATGAAACTGAAAACATTCTGTATGGTGCTCTTCCTTGCCGTAGCGGCAATGGCACAGGCACAACTCCCTTCGGTCACCCTGAAGGATATCAACGGCAAGACCGTCAACACCGGTGAACTGTCCAATGACGGCAAGCCTTTCATCATCTCCTTCTTCGCTACCTGGTGCAAGCCCTGCAACCGTGAGCTTACCGCCATCAGCGAGGTGTATGACGAATGGAAGGAGGAAACAGGTGTGAAGGTGATAGCCGTGAGCATCGACCAGGCACAGAACATCAATAAGGTGAAACCCCTGGTGGACGGTAATGGTTGGGAATATGAAGTGCTGCTTGATCCCAACAGCGATTTCAAGCGTGCGCTCGGAGCACAGATGATTCCCTTTGTCATCATTGTAGATGGGCAGGGCAATATCGTGTATAAGCACAACGGCTATACAGATGGTGCCGAGACCGAACTCATCGAGAAGGTGCGCGAACTTGTGAAGTAATGAACAACGATAGAATGAACAACGGAAACAATCGTCCCCTAACAGTCAGGAGATACGCCTTTACGGCGTGTCTGCTGGCTGTTTCTGCCTTTTCACTGGCACAGGAGGAGCCGAAAGACCAGATACATCTGAGCGGTAGCATCCAGAGTGACATCATCTTCCCGCAGAGTGACAGCAAGATAGGTACTGAGGATTACAGTGAGTGGGCGCTCACCAACACCTTTGCCGAGGTAAATCTTACCAGCAACCATCTGGATGCCGGTTTGCGCTTTGAATATTTGGAGCATCCTATGCCCGGATTCTTGGGTATCTCACCTGACTATGCCGGTTGGGGTGTGCCCTATTTCTATGTCAAAGGGCATGGCAAGAATACTGACCTTACCCTTGGCTCTTTCTATGAGCAGTTCGGTTCTGGATTTATCCTCCGCAACTACGAGGAACGCTCGTTGGGTATCGACAACTCCCTGCTGGGTGCCAGGTTGCATACCAACCCGGTAAAGGGTGTGGAACTCAAGGTGCTTGCCGGTGTGCAGCGCCGCTATTGGGGCTGGAACGAGTCGCTCGTGGCGGGTGCCGATGTGGAGTTGAGTCTGGACCAGTGGATCAAATCTTTGGCAGACAATGGGACTTATCTCACTTTCGGAGCATCCTATGTCACCAAAAAGGAGGACGAGGAGGATATTCTCGTAGATCGTACCCACAAGCTCAACCTGCCCGAGTATGTGGGAGCCTACGACCTGCGCCTGCGCTTGCAAACAGGCGGATGGAACATTCTGGCAGAGTGGGCACAGAAGGGGCAGGACCCCAACTCCAACAATGGCTATATCTACCGCAAGGGCTATGCCGCCATGCTCTCTACCAGCTATTCCAAGAAGGGACTGACCTTCCTGGCACAGGCAAAGCGTAGCGACAACATGGTGTATCGTAGCCGCCGTACCCTGCCTTCTGCCACAGAGACTTCATCCTATATCAACCATCTGCCTGCCTTTACGCAGGAACATACCTATGCCTTGGCGGCGCATTATCCTTATGCTACACAGCCCGACGGCGAGTGGGCATATCAGGGTGAGGTGGGCTACACCTTCAAGAAGCATACCCTGCTGGGAGGCAAGTACGGTACCAAGGTGAAGCTCAACTTCTCGTATGTCAACGGTATCAGCAAAAACGAGCACGGTGGCATGGGTACCGACGGGTATGGATCTGCCTTCTGGAAATGGGGCTCTTCACGCAACTACCAGGACCTGAATGTACAGGTGGAAAAGAAACTGAGCCGTGACTTCAAACTCAACCTGATGTACATGAACCAGTTCTACAACCAGGCAGTGATTGAGGGACACGGTGACATGATACACAGCAACATCTTTGTGGCTGAGGGTAAGTACCGTATCAACAAGACCTTTACCCTGCGTGGCGAGGCACAGTATCTTACCACTGGTGAAGACAAAGGTGACTGGGCATTCGGTTTGCTTGAGCTCTCTGTGCAGCCTCACCTGATGTTCACCGTTTCTGACGAGTGGAACTGCGGGGAAAGCGACATACATTATTATAATGTGTCTGCCACCTATACCTTGGGAGGTCATCGCCTGCAGTTGGGCTATGTGCGCAACCGTGCCGGCTATAACTGTTCGGGAGGCGTGTGCCGCTGGGTGCCGGCAAGCAAGGGTGCCACTATATCGTATAACTACAACTTCTAAGATGATTGTATGAAACTGAAAGCAACTATACCCTCTCTCATCACATTGGCATCGCTATTGACGGCATGTAGCCATGTGGGTGAAGACGAGCGACTGATATACGTAGAGCCTGCACC
>CALZXH010000062.1 GCA_945830055.1 uncultured Prevotella sp. | reverse complement strand
GGAAAAATTAGGATAACACATCGATTATTTGTGTTATATTGAAAGTATTTATTATATTACTGGTAGTTTTTATTAAATTTTTAAAAATCCGATGGTGTTGCAAAATAGATTTAAACTATTTGAAATACTAATCCCAATTCTATTAACCTAAAAAAACAAATTATGGTACAACAAATCAAAAAAGTATCCATGAAGGCCGCGCCAACTACTGGGCAGCCAGAGCCCTGAAGGCCCGCGTATTGCTCTATGCCGCTTCTTAGCTGCAGGGACAGTTGAATCAGAACGTTGGCGGCAATCCCACCTATGCAGGCATGGACAAGAATGCCCTCTATCAGGCTGCCATCAACGAGGCTGACGCTGTCATGGGTGCATCTGACTACGCTTCTCTCTACGCTGATTATCAGGATATGTGGTACATAGAGAACGAGTCATACACCGGCAACAGCGTGAGCGTGGTAGAGAAGTACTCTCCCTATGGACGCGGATTTACCCGCTACCTGCCCTCTCTGCGCCTGTGGCAGTTGCTGGAAGAGCATCGCGCTACCGACCAGCGTGTAGAGGCTACACTGCTCGACCATTACGATGTGGCAAGTTCCGAACTTTGGGGAAATGCTCCCAAGTATCCTGAAATGCAGCAGGACACTCTGATTTACTACTGCTTTGAGGATGGCAACTCTGCTGCCGGACAGGCCAAGCAGGCATGGGCAAAGAACAAGTACCGCATCCAGTTTGCTGCCGGTGGAGACATCCCCGTATATACCAGCATGGATCCCAAGACCGCCCTGCCCACCGAAGCTGCAAAGAAAGTATCTGACGTGTATGGTGACGATCGTTACAATTCTTTCAAGGTAGGCGGTTGGTGCTCATTCCCCGGCATCAAGAAGTTTCTCGACTTCTATAAGGGCAGCATCAATCTTGACTATCCCTGCCACGACATCTCCAACCGCGATGCCATCGTCATCCGTCTGCCCGAGATGTATCTCATCAAAGCTGAGGCTCAAGTGGCTTTAGGAAACGCAGGTGCAGCCATGAGTACCATCAATGCACTGCGCTCAGTACGCGCCAAGGCAGGTACAGACAACACGCTGCAGGGCAATGCAGACCTTGATATCGTGTTCAACGAGCGTGCCATCGAACTCTGTGGAGAGCAGATGCGCTGGTTTGACCTGAAGCGTACAGGCAAGCTCTATGACTATGTTAAGAACTATAACGCACAGGCTTCGGCTGCCATCAAGGCCGACGGTACCGGAAAGAAGTTCTTGTATCGACCCATTCCTCAGAATGAAATAGATGCTGTGCAGAACTTCACCACCGAGGTAGGAAGCACCACAGGTTTCTGGCAGAATCCCGGCTGGTAATCAGAGATGGTTTGAATAACGCCTGACAATCAAAGGGGGCATATCACGGCAATGCCGGATATGCCTCCTTTTTTATACTGTTCTGCAATGAAGATATGATGAATACATTTATCTCTTTTAGGAACTCAGTTCCAATACATCCTGAGCACACAAAAAAAGTATCCCGAAAGGACCAATACCTTCCGGGATACTTTTTGTATAGGAATGCAGTTTATTATTCTGCAGACACCTCTGTTTCTGCTTCAGCCTCACGGGCACGGAAACTGTCAAGATCGGCTGCTGTCATACCCATAATATAGGCGTGATGTGCAGCGCACTCTGCCTCTGCATGGCGAACGAACACCTGTACACTCTTGCGGAAGAGTTCGGGAGCACGGGTGGCATCCTCCAACAGCAGATTTGCCATGATGATATCGGCAGTCATCTCGTAAAGACGACGTGCTAAGAAATCCTGCAACTCCTGGTTGTTCTGCTCCTTCACGTAGTTGAGAGCCTCCTCATAGAGAGTCACCAGTTTGGCGATACGCTCACGCATGGGGGCAGCACAACTGCAGATAGGACGCTCCATCAGTTCCTTGATGATGCTGAGGTACGTACCATTGGTAATGTAGCGGATGGCAGCCACCACCTGCAACTGTGTGGTACCTTCGTAGATGGAGAAGATGCGGGCATCACGATAGAGACGCTGACTCTTGTATTCCATAATAAAGCCAGAACCACCGTGAATCTGTATTGCATCGTACGCATTCTGGTTGGCATACTCAGAGTTCATACCCTTGGCAAGGGGAGTAAAGGCATCTGCCAGACGTGAATATTTCTTCTGCTCTGCACGCTCCTCAGGGGTGAGCTTACGTTCACGGGCAATGTCGTCGAGTGCCTTGTATATATCCACGTAGCGGGCTGTCTGATACAGTATCGCACGACCGGCATCCAGTTTTGCCTTCATGCGGCTCAGCATGTCATAGACTGCGGGGAAGTCGATAATGGCAGTATCAAACTGCTTACGCTCCTTGGCATATGCCAATCCCTCGTTGTAGGCAGCCTGACTCACACCCACCGACTGTGCAGCAATGCCAAGACGGGCACCGTTCATCAATGCCATCACGTACTTGATAAGTCCCATACGGGTGCTACCGCAGAGTTCGCACTTGGCATTCTTATACACAAGTTCGCAGGTAGGTGAACCATGAATACCTAACTTATGCTCGATGTGACGTACTGTAACGCCGCCGTCACGCTTGTCGTAGATAAACATCGAAAGACCGCGTCCATCGTGTGTACCCTCTTCAGAGCGGGCAAGCACAAGGTGAATGTCAGAGTCGCCGTTGGTAATGAATCGCTTCACGCCATTCAATCGCCAGCAGTCGTTCTCTTTGTCGTATGAAGCCTTGAGCATCACACGCTGCAGGTCAGAACCGGCATCAGGCTCAGTCAAGTCCATTGACATGGTTTCACCGGCACACACGCGCGGGATATATTTCTGGCGCTGTTCTTCTGAACCAAACTCATAGAGTGTCTCTATACAGTCCTGCAAGCTCCAGATATTCTGGAAACCGGCATCAGCCGACGCCACAATTTCAGAAGCCATGGAGTAAGGAGTGATAGGTATGTTCAATCCACCGTATTTTCTTGGCATCGACACACCCCACAAGCCTGCCTTACGGGTAGCTTCCAGGTTGTCGAAGGTCTTGGAAGCATACACCATGCGTCCGTCAACGAGATGGGGTCCTTCCAGATCCACCTCCTCAGCATTCTGTTCAATGATATTTGCAGCGATGTCTCCAGTGATTTCAAGCATCTGCTTGTAGTTCTCAATAGCGTCGTCAAAGTCAACGGGAGCATCCTCGTACTTGTCTTTGTCTTCAAAACCACGCTCCTTCAGTTCTACGATGCGCTTCATTTCCGGATGGTTCAGATAGAACTCAAACTCCGGATGGTCGGTATAATAGTTTGCCATTTCTTTCTTACTTACTACTCTGTTTATAATACTTTATCAACTTGGGAACCACCTCTTCAACGGTACCGACAATCACATAATCGGCAATCTTGTTGATGGGAGCCTCGGGATCGCTGTTTACCGAGATGATGATACCCGAATCCTGCATACCAGCGATATGCTGTATCTGACCGCTGATACCACAGGCGATATATACCTTGGGATGCACGGTGACACCCGTCTGACCAATCTGACGGTCATGGTCTATCCATCCAGCATCTACAGCAGCACGACTACCGCCCACCTCGCCGTGGAGCACCTTGGCAAGCTGGAAGAGCTGGTCGAAACCTTCCTTGGAACCTACGCCATAGCCTCCTGCCACTACGATAGGAGCACCCTTGAGGTTGTGCTTGGCAGCCTCTACGTGGTGGTCGAGAACCTTGACCACGTAAGCCTCTGGCGATACGTATGCAGCTACTTCCGGATAAACCACTTCGCCCTTTGCCTTGCCCTCGTAAAGAGCCTTCTGCATCACGCCTGAGCGCACGGTCGCCATCTGTGGACGGTGGTCGGGGTTCACAATGGTGGCAACAATATTACCGCCAAAAGCCGGACGAATCTGATACAACAGGTTCTCGTAGGTCACCTTGTTCTTCTTGTCTTCATACGGACCGATCTCAAGTTGGGTGCAGTCGGCAGTGAGTCCGCTGGTAAGCGATGAAGACACGCGCGGTCCAAGGTCACGGCCTATCACGGTGGCACCCATCAGGCAAATCTGCGGCTGCTCTTCCTTGAACAGGTTGACCAGTATATCGGTGTGAGGAGCAGAGGTATAAGGGAAAAGCGCCTCACCGTCAAACACAAACAGTTTATCTACTCCATAGGGCAGTATCTGGTTTTCCACTTCGCCCTTGATGCCGGTACCAGCCACCACAGCATGCAGTTCCACGCCCAGTTCGTTCGCCAACTTGCGTCCTTTGGTAAGCAGTTCCTGAGAAACCTCCTGCACTTGTGTGCCTTCGATTTCACAATATACAAATACGTTTTTCATATTTCCTTAGCCAATAATCTTCTCGTCCAACAATTCCTTAATGAGTCCCTCCACATCGGCATCCGAGGACGTAAGCGTCTTGCTCTCCTTAGCCTGGAACACGATGTTCTGCACGGTCTTCACCTTGGTAGGTGAACCGCTGAGTCCGCACTGTGCGGGATCTCCATCCACATCTGCCACCGACCATTGTGTCAGTGTGAGATAGGGACGTTCCTCATACAATTCCTTGTAAGGCATGTCTTCTGTACGCTCCAGCGGTGCCGTGGCACGCTTGTACTTCATCACATTCTTCACGTTGCAGGGACGGCAGGGAGCTGCACTTCCATTCACGGTAACAACCACTGGCATGGGAGCCTCTACAGTTTCCACACCGCCATCAATCTGTCGGCGGATGGTCAGTTTGCCGTCTTCGCATTGGAGAATCTCCTCAGCGTATGTTACCTGGTTGAGTCCCAGTTTCTGTGCCACCTGCGGTCCTACCTGCGCGGTATCACCGTCGATAGCCTGTCGTCCGCCTATCACCACATCCACATCACCTATCTTCTGGATGGCTGTGGCAAGAGCATAAGAGGTGGCAAGAGTATCTGCACCGGCAAAGAGACGGTCGGTGAGCAGCCATCCCGTGTCGGCTCCTCTGTACAGTCCTTGTCGGATTACTTCAGCAGCTCTTGGGGGCCCCATGGTGAGGATTCCCACGGTAGAACCGGGATTTTGCTCTTTCAGGCGCAACGCCTGTTCCAGTGCATTCAAATCTTCAGGATTGAAGATGGCAGGCAGGGCAGCACGGTTCACGGTGCCTTCGGCCGTCATGGCATCCTTGCCCACGTTTCGGGTGTCAGGTACCTGCTTGGCAAGTACTACAATTTTCAAACTCATGATAATTGTTTATTGGTTTTATTGTTGTTCTATAGTCTGTCGTTATTTGCTATAGTCAGCGTTTTTCGGCTTTCCAGACCACATTATTTTGTCTGTTCAAGCCATGAAGGTTAGCAGCACACACTGCTTTGCAAAAGTACTCATTTCCTTTTGTCCGACAAAATAAAATGCTCAAAAATTACAGTATTGTGCAACAGTAAGGAAATCAAGGTAACAACTCGGCTGATTATCGCCCTACAATTGACACGAAATTGTAATACCCTCGTAACCACATGAGAATATCATAACCATATCTTTGCAGTCAAAGTCAGTTGTAATCAACGGTAAGAAGGTTGTCAAATAACCAGTAAAATAAACAGGGATTGACTTCCAAACTCGGAAGCCAATCCCTTGGCATTGTGACAAAGATCGCATTCTTTGTCTTTCAGTTTATAGAATCAAACTTATGCTTCTCATCCAGTGATGCCTATGAGATGACTCAACGAGGCATCAAGAACCTATCTACTGCGGCTGCAGTCTTTTTGCCGGCAGCCAATGCACGTACTACCAGACTGGCACCCGAGGCGGCATCTCCTGTGACAAACACATTGGGGGCAAGTTGTGCATGCTCTGGTTTCAGGAAGCCCATGGCAAGCAACACCATTTCGCATTTGATGATTTCGGGTTTGCCCTTTTCCACCATGATGGGTCTGCCTCCATCCGGATTAGGCTTCCAGTCTATCTCCTGCACCTTCACGCCTGTCAGTTTGCCGTCTTTACCCAAGAACTCCAGCGAATTGATATTCCAACGACGCACACAACCCTCTTCATGGCTGGAGGTGGTTTTCAGTGTTCTGGGCCAGTTGGGCCAAGGACTCTGCGGATCCACCGGTCCTTCTACCGGCTTGGGCATAATCTCAATCTGCGTCACGCTCTTGCAACCCTGTCGGTGTGCAGTTCCGATACAGTCACTTCCCGTATCTCCGCCGCCAATCACCAGTACATCCTTTCCTTTGGCGTTCACCAGTTCCTCTTTCTTGAATTCCATGCCAGCCAGCACCCTGTTTTGCTGTGAAAGCATCTCAAGTGCCAGATAAACACCCTTGAGTTCCCTTCCGGGAATTTTCAGGTCGCGTGCCTGTGGTGTACCAGTGGCAATGACATAGGCATCATACCCCTCTGGCAGTTTGTTCTCGTCCACTGCCATATTGTACTTGAAGATGATACCCTCTTGTTCCAGCACGCGCATGCGGCGGTCGATGATGGCCTTATTGAGTTTAAAGTTAGGTATGCCATAGCGCAACAGGCCTCCCGCTGCTTCGCACTTCTCCATCACAGTCACCTCGTAACCCAGCAGATTCAGGTCGTTGGCAGCAGCCAATCCGGCAGGACCGGCACCAATCACCGCCACCTTCTTTCCGTTGCGTTGCGGATGCTCTATGCGCACAAAGTTCTCCTGAAATGCCATCTCGGTGATGGCAGCCTCATCCTCACGGTTGGTAGTAGGCTCATGGGTGGTGAGATTGAGCACACACGCCTTCTCGCAGAGAGCCGGACAGATGCGTCCCGTAAACTCAGGGAAGGGGTTGGTGCTGTTGAGCAAACGGTAAGCCAGCTCATAGTCACCCTTGTAGAGGGCATCGTTCCACTCTGGCGGCTTGTTGCCCAGCGGACAAGCCCAGTGGCAGAAGGGCACACCGCAGTCCATACAGCGGCTTGCCTGTGTACGACGGTCTTTACTGTTGAGTGTCTGCTCCACTTCTCCGAAATCGTGAATACGGTCGTGAATGGGGCGGTATCCCGCCTCTTGGCGGTGTATTGTCAAAAATGCTTTTGGATTTCCCATTTTAATCTTTCAATTTTTCAACCTTGCAATCTTTTTAATAATCCCTCTGCATATCTGCAATCTTCTGTTGCAGTTTCTTCACCTGCTCTTCCTGCAGCACGCGCTTGTATTCTATAGGCACTACCTGGATGAAATCTTCCACATAGCGGTTCCAGTCGTCAAGCATTGTGCGGGCCAGTTTGGAGCCTGTGTAGAGATAGTGCTGACGGATGAGTTCGTGCAGTTCCTTGCGGTAGCTGCTGTCCTCCACCAGGTTTATTTCCACCATATCCATGTTACAGAAGTAGTCGAAGTCGTGGTTCTTGTCCCACACGTATGCCACACCGCCACTCATACCTGCGGCGAAGTTACGGCCTGTTTCTCCCAGGACTACCACTCTACCTCCTGTCATATACTCACAGCAGTGGTCACCGGCTCCCTCAATCACCGCGATGGCACCCGAGTTGCGCACTCCAAAGCGCTCACCCACCTTACCGTTGATGTACAGCTCGCCGCTGGTGGCACCATAGAGTCCGGTATTTCCTGCAATGATATTGTCCTCTGCAGTAAAATTACTTCGTGTGGGAGGCAGTATGGCGATGCGTCCGCCACTGAGTCCTTTGCCGAAATAGTCATTGGCTTCTCCCTCCAGTTTGAAGTTCACACCCTTCATCAGGAAGGCACCGAAGCTCTGGCCTGCAGAGCCCTTGAACTTCACGTTGATGGTATCATCGGGCAGTCCTGCCTCGCCGTATTTGGCAGCAATGGTTCCGCTAAGCATAGTACCCACAGCCCTGTCGGTATTCTTGATAGCATAGTCCAGGTTCACCTCTTCCTGTCTCTCCAACGCCTTTTCCGAAGCCCTTATAATCTGCTGGTCGAGTACATCCTGCAGGGTGGCATCGAGTCCCGACACTGCATTCTTGTCGTGGTGGAGCATACACTCGCGCGGCTCCTTGAACAGCAGTCTGCTGAAGTCGAGCACCTTGTATTTCGGTTCATTGTTGGGGATGGCCCTCTCGCGTGTAATCAGTTCGGTATGTCCCACGATGTCGTCGAGTGAGGTATAACCCATCTCTGCCAGATACTCCCTAACTTCCTGTGCCAAGAAGGTGAAGTAGTTCACGAGATATTCATAGCGACCGATGAAATGCTTTCTCAGTTCGGGATCTTGGGTAGTCACTCCGAGCGGACAAGTATTGAGGTTACACTTGCGCATCATCACACAACCCAAGACGATGAGACAGGTAGTACCGAATCCGAATTCCTCGGCACCGAGCAGTGCCATGGTAATGATATCTCTACCGGTTTTTATCTGTCCGTCCACCTGCAGGCGCACATGTCCGCGCAGTCCGTTCTTCACCAATGTCTGCTGTGTTTCACTAAGACCTATTTCAGGCGATATACCGGCGAAACGCATACTGGATGCCGGACTGGCTCCTGTACCTCCCTCGGCTCCGGAGATGACGATGAGGTCTGCCTTGGCTTTTGCCACACCTGCGGCAATGGTACCCACTCCGCTCTCAGCTACCAGTTTCACGCTCACAGCTGCCTTGGGATTTACATTCTTCAAATCGTAGATAAGCTGTGCCAGGTCTTCAATAGAATAGATATCGTGATGGGGTGGAGGCGAGATGAGCGAGATGCCCGGTATGGAGTGACGTGTCTTGGCTATCACTTCGTTCACCTTGAATCCCGGCAGCTGTCCGCCCTCACCGGGCTTGGCTCCCTGTGCCACTTTGATCTGTATCTCTTCAGCATTGACCAGATATTCCGTGGTCACACCAAATCTACCGGATGCGATCTGCTTGGTCTTAGAACAGAGCGAGATGCCGTCTATCGTACTGTGGAAGCGTTCACTGTCCTCGCCGCCCTCACCGGTATTGGAGCGCGCACCCAGTTTGTTCATCGCCAGACAGATGGCCTCATGCGCCTCTTTAGACAAGGCACCGAAACTCATGGCACCTGCCACAAAGTGCTTCACGATGTTCTCTACCGGCTCTACCTTGTCAATGCTGATAGGATTGCGCTTGAAGCCGAAGAAGTCGCGGATAAAGATGGGAGTATCTTTCTCGTCCACCAGTTTGGTAAACTCCTTGAACTTGCTGTAATTGCCCGTGTGTGTTGCCAACTGCAGGGTGGCAATGGTTTCGGGATTCCAGGCATGGCGGATGCCGTCCTTGCGATAGTTGAACTGTCCCAAGTTGGGCAGGAAGTCGGTCTGTGTATGCTTGGAGAAAGCGGCATCGTGCAGCGCAATGGCATCCTTAGCGATAGTAGCAAGTCCGATACCTCCGATGGTGCTACACTCTGTACCGAAGTAATTGCGCAGCAGGCTATCACTCAGACCGATGCTCTCGAAAATCTTGGCACCGCGATAGGAGCGGATGGTAGAGATACCCATCTTTGCCATTATCTTGAACAGCCCTTTCTTCACTGCCTTGATGTAGTTTGCCTCTGCGGTGGCATAGTCTTCCTGTATCTTGTGGCGCTTCACCAAATCATCAAGGATGGCAAAGGTCATGTAGGGACACAGGGCAGATGCACCATAGCCCAGCAACAGGGCTGCGTGCATGGTTTCGCGTATCTCACCGCTCTCCACTATCAATGCAGTCTGCACACGCTTGCCCACCGAAATCAGGTAGTGGTGCACGGCACTCACAGCCAATAGCGAGGGGATGGCGGCATGAGTCTCGCTCACGTCACGGTCGCTCAGTATGATGTAGTTATAGCCCTCATCCACGCTACGCTCGGCATCCTTGCACAGCTTGTCAAGCGCATTGCGCAACCCTTCCTCGCCTTTGGCACATGGGAAGAGCATGGGCAGTTTCACTGTGTTGAATCCCTTGTAGCGTATGTTGCACAGAATATCCAACTGGGTGTTGTTCAGGATAGGATGCGGCAGGCGCACCATCTTGCAGTTGGTCTCGTCGGGACTGAGGATGCCGGTGCCTACCCTACCGATATACTCGGTGAGCGACATCACCAGTTCCTCTCGTATAGAGTCGATAGCAGGGTTGGTGACCTGTGCAAACTGCTGACGGAAATAGTTGAAGAATATCTGCGGTTTGTCGCTGAGTACTGCCAACGGGGTATCGTTACCCATGGCTGCGGTAGGCTCCTGTCCTTTGGTTGACATGGGCACGATGGTACCATCCACATCCTCTTCGCCATAACCGAACATGATTTCCCGGCGCACCAGGTCAGGCACGGAATTATCTACCTTGCGTCCGCTCTTCAGCTTTTCCAACTGTATGCGGTTTGCTGAAAGCCACTGGCGGTAAGGATGTGCGGCAGCCAGTTGCGCCTTGATTTCCCCATCGTAGTAGATTTTTCCCTCCTGGGTATCAATCAGCAATATCTTTCCAGGCTGCAGACGTCCTTTCTCGGCAATCTCTGTAGGCTCGAAGTCCATCACTCCCACCTCACTGGCCACCACCATAGTGTCGTTCTTGGTGATAGTGTAACGCGCCGGGCGCAGTCCGTTACGGTCGAGCATACCTCCGGCAAAACGACCGTCACTGAAAAGCAGTGCTGCAGGTCCGTCCCATGGCTCCATCAGGATGGAGTGGTACTCGTAAAACGCCTTCAGGTCTTCGGTGATAGGGTTCTTGTCATTGAAACTCTCGGGCACCATCACGCTCATGGCATGAGGCAGAGAGAGTCCGCTCATCACAAAGAACTCGAACACATTATCCAGACTGGCAGAGTCGCTCATGCCGCGCTGTACGATGGGTGAAATCTGCCGGATGTCACCCAATGCCTCGCTGTTGAGCACGCTCTCGCGGGCCTGCATCCATCCCCGGTTACCACGTATGGTGTTAATCTCACCGTTATGGGCCAAGAAGCGGAATGGCTGCGCCAAACTCCAAGTGGGAAATGTATTCGTAGAGAAACGGCTATGCACCAATGCCAATCCACTGGTGAAGTAGTTGTTGGTAAGGTCGGGGAAATACTGACGCAGTTGCAGACTGGAAAGCATTCCCTTATAGATGATAGTCTTGCTCGAAAGCGAACAGATATAGAAGTCAGCATCATCGATACGCTTTTCTATCTTCTTGCGGATGATATACAGAATACGCTCGAACACAGGCACCTTATCATCGGTAACCCCCGTGACAAACAACTGTTTGATAGCAGGTTCATTGTCCAGAGCGGCCTTGCCCAAACAAGAGGGATTGGTGGGCACATTGCGCAGATGCATCAGCGAGAGCCCCTCGCGCTCAATCTCTTCTATCATTACCGACAGAATCTCTGCCTGCTTCTTCTCATCCTTGGGCAGGAACACCAGACCAGTACCATACTTGCCCTTCTCGGGCACGGGTATTCCCTGCAGCAGTATAAACTCGTGCGGTATTTGCAATAAAATACCGGCACCGTCTCCTGTCTTGTTGTCAGCACCCTCTGCGCCACGGTGGCGCATGTTCTCCAGAACCTTGAGGGCATTGTCAACTAACTCATGGCTCTTGTTGCCATGAATGTTAACCACCATGCCGACACCGCACGCATCGTGCTCGTACTCGGCATTATACAATCCATTTGCCATATTTAGTTGCATTAAGTTTGATTCTCCTTAACTTTCCGTTACATTCTGACTGCAAAATTACAAAAATACTTACTTTTTGAAATTACATTCCAGTCCTTTTAAATCTACTTTTTGCAACATTTTTATAATCCGTAAGCAAATAATCGTATATAGTTACGATATGTCACGATTTCGATTGCAATAATTTACAAATGAAAGAAAATATGATTTTGTATGATTTTTACTGCTTAAAATACCGTCCGTATCAAAGGAACAGCCGCATCAAGAACAGTATTTCTTTCATTTTACTCTCATTTTAACCCAAATACGTCTTGGTATCATCTGCCAGAAGAAGACAAGCAGGCTATAGATCCAGTTGACAGTAATCACAGACCGGCGTTTATCTATTCCATCCACTATACTTGCCGCCACTTTCCCCGCATCAAGTTGCATCGGGAAGTTGCTCCCTTCTATCAGAGGCGTCTTGACAAATCCTGGTCTTATGTCTGAAATGTGTATATTGCGTATGCCTTTAATTCCCGTGAGCTGGCAGAGACTCTCCAGGTAATGGCTCGTGAAGCGCTTTGAAGCGGAATATGCCGGTGCGGCACCAAGTCCTTTGGTACGTGCGATGGAACTGATGACTGCTATCGTTCCGTCTGTTTCGGGATGATTCTCAAAATACCTGAAGGCTTCGCCTACCAGTCTTGCCATGCCGAGACAATTGGTCTCAATGGTCTTCAACTCCTTGTCTGCATCAAGATCTGTATTTTGATAGCCGATGCCGGAACTGTGGAAATACATGTCCATGCCACCCATCTTGCCTATAAGCAGGCGCAAACCGTCAACAGCCGATGGCATCGTGACATCTATCACCCCGTAGGCAACTATACCTTCCGTCTCTGCCACCATCTTGGCAAGAATGTCTTCCCTTCTTCCTGCCACACCCACTCTCCATCCTCGCTGGGCCAATAACCTTGCCACCTCATAGCCGATACCAGAAGTGGCTCCCATAACAATCGCTGAGGGTTTGCTGTTCATTTTAAAATCCTTTTAAATGTGTTTCTAAGATTCTCTTTCGCCACTTGCGGCAAAAGGAGTTGCGCCAATGGACGGGAATCATCTTCGTTTATGCTTTGTACTTTGGAGAAGTTGCGTGAAAGTACGGATTCAGGGTCGTCTATTGCTCCTGACAACAACCACGTTTTCACTCCGG
Organism: uncultured Prevotella sp.; assembly: GCA_945830055.1. Taxonomy (GTDB): domain Bacteria; phylum Bacteroidota; class Bacteroidia; order Bacteroidales; family Bacteroidaceae; genus Prevotella. The sequence goes on along the minus strand of CALZXH010000062.1, from coordinate 1,101 downwards.
CGCCGTTACAACGTTTCAATACGCCGCTCGGCACCTTGCCCATCATGGTCTGCCCGTCAGACTTGCCTTCTCCCGTGATGACTATATCGGCATTCTGAATCATCTTGTCAAAACTCGCTATGTCCAACAGGATATCTATGCCAGATTGCAGTTCGGCATGCAGATAGGCGAAAAAGGCATATCCCAATCCGCCGGCGGCTCCCGCTCCCGGATGATTCGCCATATCGGCAGTGGCGATACCTGCCTTCTCTGTCTCATGCGCAAATGCCCGGAGCCTGTCGTCAAGCAGTATGACCTGTTCGGGGTTCGCTCCCTTTTGCGGAGCAAACACGAATGCCGCTCCCTGTTCGCCATACAACGGATTGGCAACATCGCAAGCCACAACAAACTTGCACGACGTAGCCAAACGCCCCCGGTCACGAAGAGCCTTCAACATTCCCTCTCCTGCATCGCAAGTGGCACTTCCTCCCAAGCCCATCACTATCTTTTCGCACCCTCGGTCCATGGCATCCGCCATCATCTCGCCTACGCCGTATGTCGTAGCATCCACAGGATTGCGCCTGTCTGCCGGTACAAGGGTGAGTCCGCTTGCAGCGGCCATTTCCATGTAGGCGGTCTTGCCATCCTGCGACATGGCATACGAGCATGTGACCATATCCATCAGAGGACCATGAACAGACAAAGCGACATCAGTGGTAGGCAACAGTCTTTTGATACATGACACAAGTCCCTCGCCCCCATCGCTCAACGGGAGTTTGATGACATCACATTCGGGCAATACCGAGCGTATTCCCTCTGCGGCAGCATCGCAAGCCTCCTCAGCGGAGATACATCCCTTGAACGAGTCAAAGGCAACAACAATTTTCCTCATCCTGTCAGTCATCACATGTTCGTTTCTCCCTTACCCTGTTGTACATAACCAAAAGTCATTTGACTGACCCAGAACTGGGCAGGTGACTTGCAAAGATAATACAAATCGAGAGCAGAATCACCAAACTTGTTTGAGTGTTATGCCGAGATGCAGCTTATCTTATACAAAGATAATGCAAATCGAGAGCAGAATCACCAAACTTGTTTGAGTGTTATGCCGAGATGCAGCTT
>CALZXH010000061.1 GCA_945830055.1 uncultured Prevotella sp. | reverse complement strand
CAACTCGTAACTTCCTGCCAGCGATTACGCCGAAAAGCGGTGCAAAATTACTACATTTTATTGATATACACAATTTTGTATGAACCTTTTCTCTAAAAAAAATGTTTTTTGTACTTTTGCACCCATGATGAGACCATCCAATACAACTACCATCGCTATCGCTATACTCACAGTATGCGTTCTCTCTGCCTGCCGCACTACCTATCACATCGGCAACATAGAGCGTAAAAGAATAGTGATTGACAACCGATATGATCCGCTCATCCCCACCTCAGCCAACAAGATTGTTGACACCTACCGCGTCAGGATTGACAGCATCACCCGAAAAGTGATAGCCCACGCCACGCACGACATGAGTGAGGAACCGCCGGGAGGAGAACTCGCCAACCTCTGTGCTGACTTTATGGTATGGGCGGCACATGAGCTGGGAGACTCCTGTGAAATAGGCATCTACAACATGGGGGGCATCAGGGCTTCGCTCCAACAAGGACCAATCACCGTGGGTGACGCGCTGCAGGTGCTGCCCTTTGCCAATACCATAAGTTGCTGTATTCTGCGGGGAAGCACGCTGATGGACTTGTTCAAACAGATGGCGGCGAGCGGAGGACAGGCTGTGAGCAGGGGTGTAAGGATGGAGATTGATGCACACGGCAACCTGCTGTCAGCCACCTTTCAAGGACAACGCATCGACACCACCGCCCTGTACAGAATTGCCACCATCGACTTTCTTGCACAGGGCAACGACAAGATGGAAGCGCTGACAAGGCACGTTGAATACCGCAACATCGCTGACACACGCAACGACACACGCACCCTATGGACCGCGTTTCTACGGGAAACGACTGACAAGAACGGGAGATTGCTCACTGATACCGTACCAAGGGTAATCCGTCATACATCCACCACGCCATGAGGACACATATACTTTATATATTGCTGTGCTTCGCCACACTGCTGCAAGCACAGGAGCAAAAGGAATTGGTGATTCTGCACACCAACGACATCCACAGCACCATAGAGCCACTAAGCACTACGCTGACAGACACCATGCTACAAGGCAGGGCTGGTATGGCACGCTGCGCGGCAATGGTGGAACAAGAGCGGAAGCAGCATCCTGACCTGTTGTTGCTGGACAGTGGCGACTTCTCACAAGGTTCGCCCTATTACGTTTTTTTCCAGGGTGAAGTAGAGATAGCATTGATGAACCTTATGGGATATGATGCAGCAACACTGGGCAACCATGAGTTTGACTACGGGATGGACACGCTCGCCAACCGACTGGCAAAGGCGCATTTTCCCATCGTATGCAGCAACGCTGACTTCAAAGACACGCCCCTGAAAGATATCGTGAAGCCTTACATCGTGTTAAAGCGGGGCGGAGTAAAGATTGGTATCTTCGGACTTCTCCCCAATCCCAAGGGACTGATTTTCGCATCCAACTACAAAGGAATGAAGTATCTCGACCCGGTGGAATGTACGCAAAAAACAGTAGATATACTGCGCAGGAAAGAGGGTTGTCAAATTGTAATCTGCCTGTCACATTTAGGATGGAACATGGAACCTGAACTCGGAGACCAACAAATGATATCCCAATGCGAAGGAATCGACCTTGTGCTGGGCGGTCACTCACATACCTACATGCAACAAATGGAATGGGTGAACGACAGGAAAGGAAAGGCTGTGGGAGTAGACCAAAATGGCAAGCACGGTGCTTTTGTGGGGCGGATAGTAATGGAATTGGAAAAGAACAGGAAACCCTACTCGAAATAGAACGTGAGCACTATCATCTTGGTTTGTGCGGAAGACACACTGCTGGTATAAGCACGCAGGTTGACATCTCGTATATCATCCACATGACTCTTGTCAAGACTGTTGGTAAGACTGTAGCAGAACTTCAGTTCGGGATTGAGTTTGAAGAAAGGCAGATAGAAGTCACATCCCAAACCCACCTCAATCATTGTATCGAAACGCTTTAGTTTGACATAGTCCTGGTCTTTACCTGACAGGTTGATCATCGGATTCACGCCCGCAATGATGTAAGGACGGTAGTTGTTGAAACGTTGGGCACTGTATTTCACATCTACAGGAAAAGAGATATAGGTGTTCTTCATATCCTGCGTAGTTTCAAAAATCTTTCCGTTTTCATCAGTTTTCGACAGATTGCGAAAACGAAGATGCTTGGCTCCAAAATGCATGGTCGGGGTGACACGCAACGCAAAATACTTGTTGATGCGGGCTTCGGCAAGCACACCGATGCTAAAACCAGGATTCCACTTATCTGCATCGCAAAGTATTGTCTGTACAGACTGGGTGCCATCTTCAGCTACAATCGTCTGCGGACCTACATTCTCAAACTCCACATCCTGGACATGCAGTCCCACAAGAATACCGAAATGCAAGGGACGCAGATCTATATAGGGCTTGTTCTGCTCCTTGCGTTCCTGTCCATAGGCAGCAAGTACGGCAAAAAGCATCACCACGGTACATACAATGTTTCGAATAGCTTTCATCATGTTATAAACGCATGAGTCAAGAAGTTATTGTATCATTTTTCAGCTTATCTGACACTGTCTCCACATTTTTTATGAAATATCTTCGCAAAAAGTAGGTATATATCGGATTTTATTCTTACATTTGCATACTTAATTTTGAGTATTAACTAAATAAACTACAATTATGGCTTACGTTATTGGCAACGACTGTATCGCTTGCGGTACCTGTATCGACGAATGTCCCGCAGGTGCAATCTCTGAAGGCGAGAAGTATTCTATCAACCCCGAGATGTGTACTGAGTGTGGAACTTGCGCTGATGTATGTCCCTCTGAGGCAATCAGCCTTCCCGCATAAATGCAAGGGCAAGATACAGTAAGAGAGGTTTTCTCTCAACAAAGGAACAAGGAGATGTGGAATTCACCGCATCTCCTCTTTTTTTGCTTGTAAACCAAAATGAATTAGCCTGCCATGCATAGGGCACGGCAGGCTAATTTATAACTATGGATTCTTTGGCGATTGATTACTCGCTTCAAGTTCAGCTTACTTGGTCAAAGCCTCCAAAGCATTCTTAGCAGCCTCGTTGGTGGGATCAAGTTCCACAATCTTCTGCCAGAATCCAACGGATGTTTCCTTGTTATTGTTCAACAGGTGATAATAACCCAAATAACGGTAGCCCTCGAGCAGACGCGCCATGTCGGCAGAACTCTTTTCTCCACGAGGTTCGATGATGCTCACCAGTTCCTCATAATAAGGTTTGGCAAGACCTTCCTTGGTCTCAGGGTCCATATAGGTATTGACGCGCGCACGCATAAAGAGTGCATACTCCTTAGCCTGAGGATATTTGCTATCTATCTCCACATACACGTTCTCGGCCTGTTTGAACAGTTCTACTCGCTCGTCACCCTGCTTGGTGTTGGCATATACGATGTAGAGTTGTGCCAATCCTACCATATCATTGGCATCACTCTTGCTCACGGTCTGCAGGAACTGCTGGTAAGCCTTGATGGCATTCTCATAATCCTCTTTCTTCTCGTAAGCTTCTGACAACTGCTTCACTACACCTGCACGCTTGTCACCGTCTTCAATCTCCTGCTCTAAAGCCTTTTGGTACATGGCGATGGCCTCTTCGTGCTTCTTGGCTCCACTCAGTGCATTGCCGTAATAGGTGTAATCGAAATAAGAGAATTTGGCACTGTCTGAACGGTTGAACAATGCATCGGCGTAGTTCAAGGCTGCGTCAAAATTCTTCAACTCGGTATTGCTGAAGAAAGCCAGACGATTGTAACCGGCATCACGGTTGTTCTTCTCCAAGCCCTTCTGTGCGATAGTGAGACACTCATCGTACTTGCCTGTGAAATAATATGACATGGCAAAACTGCGGATGTCGCGCTCTTCCATCTTGTTCACATCAGCAGCCTTGAAAGCCTTGATGGCCTGTTCAAAGTCGTTTGACTGGTAGTAAATACGTCCTTTGAGGGCATCCACTGCAATGTCAGGGCGCTGGGTACGCAGGTCTTCAAGCTTGCTGATTGCCTGCGTAGGACTGATCTTGCGGTAAACGCTGGCATACTTATAATACGCCTCGGGACTCTTGGGGTCAAAGTATATCGCCTGGTCATAGAACTCGGCAGCACCGCCACCATCCTCTGCCAAAGCCTTGATGTCTCCCATAAGCACAAATGCAGGAGCATACTTCATCTTAATGCCATAGTTGGCATAGACTGCAGCAGAAGCGGTATCCTTGATGTCGAGATAAGCACGACCAATGCCTACCAACACTTCGGCATTCTTCTTGTTTTTCTTGAACACGGCTTTCACCTGATCTGGAGTATCAGCAGCCTTGGACTTAATCACACCGGCAATTTGCTCAATGACAGCCTTATTGTCTGTCTGGGCAGCCACGGGAGCGCAGAATCCTATCATCAGGGCTCCCACAAATAGATATTTGATTGACTTCATATTCTTAATATATTGTTTGGTTCAATATTCTCTGTTTAATCGCCGTCTCCACACCTTGGCATGAAAGACTACTGTTTGTTGATAATCACCTCACGCGACAGAGTGATGGCACGATAGGGCAGCAACCCCGCACGGTGAATAATCAACTGACCTTTGTGGTCGGCACTCATAAAGTTGGCAAATCCCCAAGGCAACCCATGCATAGGGTCGTTGAGGAGGATATAGAGAGTGCGTATGAGAGGGTAATTTCCATTGTACAGATAGAACTGATAAGGTTTCCAACTGCTTTGTGGAGTGGCAGGATGAATCTTGCTCACCGCCATTACCTTGATGTTTCTTTTGAATGTCACGTTGGTGGTGTCACGCTTGTCGTTGAGCCAGTTGCTTCCGATGATGCCAATGGCATTGGGATGCCTCTCCACGAATTCGATGACCTCTGCCGACTTGTTCACGGCATAGATATTAGGACTGTTGATAGGAGTCCCATCGAGGATTGAGTCCACACAGTAATGCACCGTACTGGACTGTTTGTTGTCGAATGCGACCTCAATGTCACCCAAAGTGGATTGGGGATAAAGGGCATTCCATGCTTTCACTTTCCCGAGCAATATTTGTCTGAGATCCTGTACGGAGATGATGCTGTCGGGATTTGAGTTGTTGACAATCAATGTCAAACCGTCGTATGCCAGAGGGATTGCCACAGGCATGAACTTACGGTCTTTCAGGTTCTTCACTTCCTTGGGAGTAAAGTTTCGGGAGGTGATTGCCAAGTAGGTCTTCTCTTTCATCAACAAGTTCACTGCATCCAGTTCGTTGGTGTAATGAGGCACCACCCTGGCTTTCTTGTAGATGCTTTGGAACACCTCTACCTCCTCGTCGATAATAGGAGCAAAACTTTCGTCAGAAACGAAATGAATCGTTCCTGACGAATAAGTATCAGTTCTTCCGTTTTTAGGTTTGTCCTTACAAGAGAAGGCCAAACCTAAAAACACTGAGAGTCCAACTATAATGTTGAAGGTTCTAAAATTCATTACTGCAATCTAAAGGTTACAGGTACGGTGTACTTCACACGTACTGCAGCACCATTCTGCTTACCGGGAATCCAGTGAGGCATACTCTTCACAACTCGCTGTGCTTCCTTGTCAAGAGAGGGGTCAACAGATTTCACCACCTTTACATCGGTGATAGAACCGTCACGCTCCACCACGAAGGTCACGATTACACGTCCCTGAATACCGTTTTCCTCAGCAATAACAGGATACTTGATGTGCTTGGAAAGATACTCGAACAGAGCAGCATTTCCACCGGGGAACTGAGGCATCTGCTCAACAACGTCGAACACTTTGGTCTCTTCTTCCTTCGGTTTTTCATCAGCAATCACTTCCTTTGCTTTCAGCACTTCACCAGCAGCCTCGTCATTACCCTTCACGTCGAATGAACCGATGGCGGTGTTGGTTTTACTCAACTCGTCCTGAGACTTCAACTCGTCTTCAGGCTTCACCTCATCGTCTTTCTTGATTTCAGGGGCGGTAAATTTCACAGAGCTCTTTACTTTCTCAACGACCTTCTGTTCCATTTCCACCTTGACAGGCTCCTTACGCTCTACCTTAGCAGGCTCTTTTTTCTGGGCGAGCTTAGACAATTCCACGTCTGTCTCGATAGCCACTTTCTTGGGCATAGCGTTCTCGATGGCAACCTTTGCCCAAGAAGCAACGAGGATGGCTGCGATAGTACCGAACACGATAAGCATAGCCTTGACATTACGCTTTCCTGTGTTCTTACGCAATTGGTAAGCACCATAAGACTTGTTCTTACTTTCAAAGACAAGATCGACCCAGCTATCGTTTATAAGATCTATTTTTGACATAACTCTTACTTTTTTAATTGTTGGTCTTTAATTACTTGATGCCTTTCAACTCTAAGAGTTTCTCGTCATCAGCATTAACCTTATCAATGACATACTTACCAATGCTACAGATTTGCATCTCGTCGAGAGCCTCAACCATGTTCTCGTAGGTAGCGGTATCAAGAGGCTTGATGATGATGGTCATCACGGGGATTTTCTCTCCGTCGATATTACCGCCTTTCAGGTCAGCCAACTCTTTCTGATACTGCTCGTCGGTCAACTTGGAGTTGTAGGCGAGCTTTCTCTCGTCCAACTTCTGTTTTGCCTGCATGATACGAGCTACAGGGTTGATACCTTCCTCTGTGGTATGGTTGATGAGCACCTTGCGGATGCCATCCTTACCCCAGGTAGTAGGTTTGATGCAATCAGGATTCTCATAATCGGGAAGACCCGGAATATAATAAATCTTGTTGTCTCCAGCCAAATAGATAGTGATGGTGTGTGACGCCTTGGTCACCGACTTATCCTCTTTGTCCAGGTTCTTGTCGTTGCTCGGCATAGTGAGCTGCATTGCCTGAGGCTTGCTCAGGGTGGTACACAACATGAAGAAAGTGATAAGAAGCATCATCATGTCCACCATCGGGGTGAAGTCCACTCTGGAACTTCTTTTCTTTTGTCTGCTTTCTTTCTTTTTTGCCATGACTAATCCTCCGATGATGTTTTAAGGTTAGTAATCAGTTGGTAGCGGTTCTCGTTCATGTCCTGCAACTCTGACATCATGGTCTTCACCACCTTGTATGATGTTTTGGAATCACACTTGATAGCGATCTTGATATCAGGATTGGCCTCACGAGCAGCCTTTACCCACTCTTGGAATTCGCTCATACCCCCGTCGATACTGTCGGTAGGGATACCATGTTTCTGGATTTCTTCGGCCATTTTCTCAGGCTCGAGGTTCAGATAGTCGGCAATGATTGATACAGGAACACCCACCATGGACTCTTCCTTGTAGTTCTTCAACTGCTTGCCGTTAATCTGGACGCCGAATTTATCCGTTACAGTCTGTAGCATAGCCACCATGTCGTTCTTGTTGTCGGTGCCGAGGAATATCTTTCCGTCTGAACCCACGAGGATGTTCAATACGCTATTCTCGGGCACTTTGACTTCAGAAACCGAACTTGGCGTGTTCACCTTGATAGGCTCCGGCTGCAAGAATGTTGAGGTCAACATAAAGAAGCAGAGCAACAAGGTCATCACGTCAGACATGGGGGTCATGTCTATCCAGACATCCTTTTTCTGAATTTTTATTTTACCCATTACTCAAAGAATTAAAAGGTAAAACAATTAAGCCTCTTCAGTGTGGTTCACATCGTATGTAGCAGCGATAGTGTAACCTACTTCATCAAGTGCGTATGTAAGTTTGTCAATCTTGTTTGTGAAGAAGTTGTAGATAACCACAGCAAACCAAGAAGTCAAAATACCGGAAGCGGTGTTTACAAGAGCCTCAGAAATACCGGCAGACAGAGCCATAGAGTCAGCACCACCACCTGAAGACAGAGCCTGGAATGAGTTGATCATACCCAACACAGTTCCGAACAGAGCGGTAAGAGTACCCAGTGTAACGATGGTAGCCACGATAGGCAAGTTCATCTGCAGAGTAGGCATCTCCAATTGAGTAGCCTCTTCGTGAGCCTGCTGGATCTTGGCAATCTTCTGTGCCTTCTTCATAGTGTTGTTGCCCTCAACGTCCTTATAAGCAGCGATAGAAGCAGAAACCACGTTGGCTACAGAACCCTTCATCTTGTCGCAGAGAGCCTGAGCACCAGCAAAGTCACCCTTCTTGATGAGGTCTTTCACCTGTGCAGTGAACTTAGGCAGACTCATGGTACCAAAAGCGGTCTTCAAAGCGAAGAAGCGCTCTACACCGAGACAGATTACAGAGAGGAGCAAGGTCAAGATGATACCTACCACAATACCTCCCTTATACACGGTACCCATCAGGTTAGCAGGGTGTCCGGAGCGGTCGCCGCCAACGAAGTTATCGGGATTACCCAATACCAGATAGTAGAAAGAGTACGCTACAACGCAGCAGATTACAAGTATCCAGAAAGCGTTTTTAATACCTCCAAAGCCCGATTTTTTTGCTGGGGCTGCAGCTTTTGTTGTTGTTGCCATAATTTGAATTTGATTTTAGTTATTTAAAAATTAGAGTAATTTTCATCGTTTTCACTTTGTCAACCTGCTACCGAGTACAAAGATTCCATGCAGCGCTCCTACTATATTTTTTTGATTACTAATCGCTTAGAAACTGCCAGCATAGAAATACCTGTTTTTCGTATTATTCGGTTAATCATTATACTCAGCAAAGATAACAATTATATACGAACTACAAATTTAATTAAATTCTTTTAACATCCGATTTTTCCACTGTCCCCCTCGCTAAAAGCGGGTCCCGGAAGTGCCCTGCGGGTTTCACTTTAGTGCGCCCAGTGCTTCTTTGATACGCTTCATGGCCTCGCGGATATTGTCGTCGCTGGTAGCATAGCTCATTCTGAAGCATTCAGCATCACCAAAGGCATCTCCACCCACAGTCGCCACATGTCCTTTTTCCAGCAGGTAGAGTGCGAAATCGGTAGAGTTTTGGATGGTAGTGGTACCGTCGCTCTTACCGAAGAAGCTGCTGCACTTGGGGAAAAGATAGAAAGCGCCTTCGGGCACATTGACCTCCAATCCGGGAATCTCTTTTGCCAACTGCACAATCAAGTCTCTACGACGTTCGAAAGCCAGGCGCATCTCTTCCACGCACTCCTGCGAGGCCGTATAGGCATACTCCGCCGCCTTTTGGCTCACAGAACAAGGGCCGCTGGTATATTGTCCCTGCAGTTTGTTACAGCCCTTGACTATCCACTCCGGGGCTGCTATATAGCCGATACGCCAGCCGGTCATGGCGTAAGCCTTGGAAACGCCGTTGACAATGATGGTTCTTTCCTTCATACCGGGGAACTGCGCAATGCTCTCATGCTTGCCTACATAGTTGATGTGCTCGTAGATTTCATCCGCAAGTACAAAGAGGTCTTCGTGACTCAGTATCACCTCTGCCAGTCCCTTTAATTCATCTTTAGAATACACACTTCCGGTAGGGTTGCTGGGTGAACAAAGGATAATCATCCTTGTCTTGGGAGTGATGGCTTTCTCCAACTGCTGGGGAGTCATCTTGAAGTTCTGGTCAAAGCCAGCCTCCACAATCACGGGATTGCCACCGGCAAGCTTCACCATCTGGGGATATGACACCCAATAGGGCGCGGGGATAATCACCTCGTCTCCACTGTTTACCAGTGCCATCACTGTGTTGCACACGCTCTGTTTAGCACCATTGGAAACCAGTATTTCCGCTGTAGAATAGTCCAGTCCGTTCTCTTGTTTCAACTTATTGGAAATAGCCACCCGCAGGTCAGCATATCCCGGGACGGGCGAATATCTGGAATAGTTGTCGTCAACGGCCTTTTTGGCGGCCTCCTTGATATGGTCGGGAGTATTGAAGTCGGGTTCTCCCACGCTCATGTTGATTACATCGATGCCCTGCGCCTTCATCTCAGAACTCTTTTGCGACATGGCAAGAGTGGCTGAGGGTGCAAGTCTTTGCAGGCGGTCTGATAATTGTGCCATAATGATTTTGGTGTAATATTAATACGCGTAACAATGCCGTACCAGACAGTTTTCGTCTGCTGTCACCTGCATGTTACAGTTGCAAAAATAATTATTTTATTTATTATCTCGAATAAAATCCGTTCTTTTTTCTTTGTCTGCCGACAAATTGGGCAAGAAACTGTCGCCATATTTCTATTTCATTTCAGATGGAGCAGGTGTCCCATCCTCTCTTGCTTGGTCTTGAGATATTTGTAGTCGTACTCGTTGGGGGTGATTTCAATGGGCACATTCTCCACTATCTCCAGTCCGTAGCTCTCCAGTCCCACTCTTTTGGTGGGGTTATTGGTGAGCAGGCGCATCTTGTGTACACCGAGTTTCATCAGCATCTGAGCGCCACATCCGTAGTCGCGCTCGTCCACCTGGAAGCCCAGGTGCACATTGGCATCCACCGTATCGAGTCCCTCTTCCTGCAACTTGTAAGCGGCAATCTTGTTCATCAGACCGATTCCCCGGCCCTCCTGCTGCATGTATATGAGAGCCCCCTTGCCCTCCTGTTCTATCATGTTCATCGCCTTGTGCAGCTGTTCACCGCAGTCACATCTCATGCTGCCCAGTATGTCGCCGGTCGCACATGACGAGTGGACTCTCACCAGCACAGGTTCATCGGCTTTCCATTCGCCCTTGATCAGCGCGAAATGCTCCACTCCGTTGTTCTTCTGTCTGAAAGGTATCAGTTTGAAGTGACCATATTGTGTGGGCATATCCACCATATTTCCCATCTCCACCAAAGTCTCGTTTTTCAGGCGATAGGCAATAAGGTCTTTGATAGATACTATCTTGAGATCATGTTCCTTGGCAAAGCGGCACAGTTCCGGCAGACGAGCCATAGTGCCGTCATCGTTCATTATCTCCATCAGAGCACCGGCGGGATAGAGTCCTGCCAGATGACAGAGGTCGATGGCAGCTTCAGTGTGTCCGCTTCTTTTCAGTACACCATTGTCCTGCGCATAAAGGGGATTGACATGTCCCGGCCGTCCGAAGGTCTGCGGAGTGGATGTAGGGTCTGCCAACGCCTTGATGGTCTCGGCACGGTCGTGAGCCGACACGCCGGTGCTGCATCCCTCCAGTTTGTCCACCGTAACGGTGAAGGGGGTGCCCAATACCGATGTATTGTTTTCCACCTGCTTGGGCAGGTCGAGTTCTTCGCTGCGGCTGATGGTGATAGGTGCACAGAGCACACCACGGGCATACTTCAGCATAAAGTTCACCTTTTCTGCCGTTATCAACTCTGCCGCGATAATCAGGTCGCCCTCGTTTTCCCTGTCTTCATCATCCACCACGATGACAAACTTTCCGTTCTTGAAGTCGGCAACCGCCTCATCAATGGTATTCAATATCAGTTTTTCCATATTATTCTGTTTTTCTTTTTTATATCATAGTGCTACTTGTCCTATCCGCTCCACCACCTCATGGTTGGTTTGCTTCACCACACGCAAGTCTTTGAGCAGGCGTAATCTGAAACGCCACATCCTGAAATAGAAGAACACTCCTACGGGCAGGCACAGTCCGGTGACGATATTCAGCCACTTCCGCCTGAACGGACGGGTATGCGCATGGGTGACCATCACGGGATATCTGTTGAGCAGACTGATGAGCACCTTGTCCTTGGTGTTCTGCAGGTCTTCAATCACCTCTTCCAGTTGCTCGCTGATTTCCTGTATCCTATGGTCATCTCCCGGACGGAAGAACACCTTGATGGGGTTAGGAGCCTTGAGCAGGTGGTGGTGGTCTGAATAGTCATCTATGTCGAGAGTCATCTGTCTCAACAGCTCTGCATCACGTGCGTACTGCGGGTCGTTGATAACCACCTCTTTCTTGGTAAGATGGCGTTTGGTGCGGATGCCCAGCAAGGCAAAGAACAGATTGCGGTATGTGTCCATATTGAACACGGTGGAGTCCTTATTAGCCTTGTAAGTGAAGAAGATAGCAAGCGGAGCCAGCACCATCGTAGAGACGAGACGACCGAACCACACTGTCCACACGTTACTTCTCGCCATGCGGAAACCCGAGTTGTCGAATATATAATATATAATGAACACGATGACGGAGATGATGACAGGCACTCCCAGACCTCCCTTACGGATGATGGCACCCAAAGGAGCGCCGATAAAGAAGAAAATGAGACACGACAGGGAAAGGGTGAACTTGTAGATAGACTCCATCTGATGGCTGCGCACATCCCGGTCGATGGTCTCCGTGTAGGCGCTCTTCATCTCCAGTTCACTCTTCACCATCTTTACTGTGCCCAAAGCTCTCTTCATCGCCTCCAGCCGGGTCACATCGTCGGCATGAGCCATCAACGTATCATAGCGGGCTGAAGAGCCTGCCTTGCGCGCAGCAAGTGCCGTGGAGTCTTGCCTGTTCAGCGACGGTATATAAAGAGACGTGCTCTTTGCCTGCCGGTAGTACGAGTGTCCTACGCTATCGCTGACGGCCCGGATAGAATCCAGATCGCACAATATCTTTGACAGTCCTTTTGAGCGGGCGTCGGCAGAAATGCCTGCCACATCGGCCATATTGAAACCTCCGTCAAAATCGAGCACTATGCGTTTCTTTGCGAATGTCTCCCTACGATAGGGCACACTGGCACTGCCCGCCATATCCTGCGACTGCATGTTTTCAAACCACTCACCGTCGTACAGTGTAAGTAGCAGGTGTTTCTTCTCCGCTGTAGATTGCAGCATGCCCGAGTCTGCCAGAATGATGGCAGCATCTTCATAGCTGCCGTTCATCCTGTATATCATGATGCCGTAGAGCATACCCGTGACAAGGTCTTTTTTCTGGACATAGAGGTTGGTTCCGGGAATACCGTCATAGAATATCCCCTCAGGGATTTCAAGTTCAGGACTCTTCTGCTTCATCGAAAGCAGCAACTGTCCGAACGACTTGTTGGCTTCGGGGCCCACCACATTCTGGAAGTAGAACGAACAGCACGCCACCAAGGAAACGATGAGCACAATAGGGCGGAACGCCTGCATCAGGGAGATTCCGGCTGCCTTGATGGCTGTAAGCTCGGAGCTCTCGCCCAGATTACCGAAAGTGATAAGCGAAGAGAGCAGTATCGCAAGGGGAAAGGCTTGCGGCATCAGCATCAATCCCATGTACCAGAAAAACTGCACCAGTACATCCAAAGAAAGGCCTTTGCCTATCAGCTCATCGACATAACGCCACAAGAACTGCATCATCAGCACAAACTGACAGATGAAGAAAGTGCCGACAAACAGTAAGCCGAACTGCTTGACCAAAAAGATATCTAACTTTCTAATTCGCAACATCTTGAGCGTAATCTCTTTCCCATACGGGCATTTAGCGCTGCAAAATTAGCATAAAAAAATCAGAGTAGGGCTTCTTTTATGTTTTTTTATAAAGGTGAAAGTTGCATAAACCACCGTTACCGGATTCAGATAATCAGACAGAAACGAGAGAGCCGCACATGGCAATGACTAAAAGCCGCTCACTCTGTGCAGACGTTTCATATTGTCATCCCAGCACCCACGGATATAGTCTTCCTCTCCCTCTTCAGCAAAGTCGGTAATATGCAAACTGAGTGCACCGGTCAGATCGCTTTTCTCAATACGAATTTCCCAGTACTGTTCCGGGTCGAACACTTCCCAGCGGAAGCGCACATAATCCATCACCTTTTGTTCCACCAGCACAGAATGGCGCACATCCATGTCACCCCATGGATCCCCCCAACTGAAGGTATATTCGTTTCCATGCACCTCCACCTTGTCTGCCATCCATTTCTGCAGTCCCGATGCTGTGCCTATCATATCCCATACTATGGGTAGTGACGTACTGGAGATAGGATATTCTATCAGCAATTTTGTTCTGTTCATAGGCTTACCTGTTCAATATATCTTGATTTACGGGCTTAATTATGTGTTATCCAACACTGTTTCAGCACA
>CALZXH010000060.1 GCA_945830055.1 uncultured Prevotella sp. | reverse complement strand
GCTCCATTCTGCCCTGGGCTAGGCGCAGACTGCACTTTCAGTGCGCACAATTCGTAGAACTCACGTTATATTACAAAAATCTCAAACAGAAAATAGTTTGATGAAGAAAAACATTTTTATTTTTTTATTATTCTTGGCAATAAGCCCTGTATATTCTAATAGTCATACAAGAATAATCGTGACAACTGACATTGGAGGCTCCGACCCTGATGATATACAGTCATTAGTGCACCTGATGGTCATGCTAAATGATGTTGACTTGGAGGTATTGTTTCCCAACACGCCTGGGTTCCTTACGGATCTGGCGCAGGAAGGACTCCGAAGGCTCGGAGTGGATTATCAATGTGGTGGACAAAGAGGATACCCGTCCTGTTTGGATTGCGGCTTGGTCGGGAATGAATACTTTGGCCCAGGCTCTTTGGAAAGTAAGCCATACCCGCACACCAAAGGATGTAGAAAAGTTTGTGAGCAAGCTGAGAATGTATGGATAAATGGGTCAAATCTTACGATGTCCACCTCAAAACCTGATGCAGTACGCCAATACAAAAACCTTTGGTTTACTGATATTTGGACGATGATAATTAAAAGTGATACTTTCGATTATCATGGATATTAAAAGTGATACTTTCGATTATCACGATGTAAATGTAGTAATTTTTCGTAATCAGACCAAATTTAGGATAGGAAATATTAAGAAATTCACCGAAAATACCTATATTTGCAGAACAACAACGAATTAAAATTACGCCATCATGAAAGGAATCGTATTAGCAGGAGGTAGCGGCACACGACTCTACCCCATTACCAAGGGAATCAGCAAACAACTCATCCCCATCTTCGACAAGCCGATGATATACTACCCCGTGTCTGTGCTCATGCTTGCCGGCATCAGGGAGATACTGATTATCAGCACGCCTACCGACCTGCCCGGATTCAAACGGCTGCTGGGCGACGGTAGCGACTACGGCGTGAGGTTCGAATATGCCGAACAGCCATCGCCCGACGGACTGGCACAGGCCTTCATCATCGGCGAGGAGTTTATCGGTTCTGACTCCGTCTGCCTGGTACTGGGCGACAACATCTTCTACGGCAGCGGTTTCTCTGCCCTGCTGAAGCAGAGTGTGGAGAACGCTGAGAAGAACGGCGAGGCTACCGTATTCGGCTACTACGTGAACGACCCGGAGCGATACGGAGTGGCGGAATTTGACGAGAACGGGCGTTGTCTGAGCATCGAAGAGAAGCCGCAGCATCCCAAATCAAACTATGCGGTAGTGGGCCTGTACTTCTATCCCAACAGCGTGGTGGACATCGCCAAGCACATCAAGCCCAGCGCACGCGGCGAACTGGAGATAACTACCGTAAACCAGGAGTATCTGGCAGCCAATATCCTCAAGGTATTGCCCCTGCAGCGAGGATTTGCATGGCTCGACACGGGCACCCACGACAGTCTGAGCGAGGCCAGCACCTTTATCGAGGTGATAGAGAAGCGACAGGGTCTGAAGGTGGCTTGTCTGGAAGAGATTGCCTACAAGAAGGGATGGATAGACGCCGAAAAGCTGCGCCAACTCGCCCAGCCCATGCTGAAGAACGACTACGGCAAATACCTGCTCGACATCATCAAATAGGCAGCATCAGTCGCCGCAAGGCTCGGAGAACACACACATCGCCCTGCGGAGCGCGGCAGGATTGCCCATATCGAACATGCTGCCCTGCATGGTGACTGCCACCATACCGCTACGCTGGCGCACGGCATCGAGTGCCTTGGTCAGTTCTATCTCGGTATGGTGGTCGCCTTGGGCATCCGCCTGCGCGATGTCTTCCGCCAGCTGGTCAAAGACATCACGGGTGAGCACATATTGCCCGAAGACGCCGTAATACGCCCTGTTGCCTGCGGCATCCCTCATGCCCAGATGCTCCTCGGCATAGGCCGGCTTGGGCTTCTCCACCATCCGGTTCACATTCATCACCGTCTTGTCATGGTCCTCCCAAGTACCTGTAAGGATGCCGTATTTGTCAACCTCTGCCAGCGGAACGGAATGCACGCTGACCATCAGCTGGTTATAGCGTTCGTATTTCTCTATCATCTGCAGGGCGCAGGGTTTGTGGGTCTTTGAGCGGTAGATGGTGTCGCCCAGCAATAGCAGCACGGGCTCTTGTCCGGCAAAGTCGGCTGCCTGATATACGGCATGACCGAAGCCGCGCTTTTCGGTCTGATAGACAAAGTGCAACCGCTTACCTATCTCCAATATCCTGCTTTCGTACTCCTGGCACTGGGCGTTGAGCTTGTCGAGGTGCTCTTCAGACAGCGGGTTGGAGAAATACTCCTCGTACATCGCCTTCTCGTCTTCAGAACCGAGCACCAAGCATATCTCCTCGATGCCGCTGTTCACCAGTTCCTCCAGCAGAATGAGTATCACGGGCTTCACCATGCCGTCGGCACACACGATGGGAAAGAAGTCCTTTTTGAGCATACGGGTGGCAGGATAAAGCCGGGTGCCGAAACCTGCCACGGGAATGATGGCCTTGCGGATGGTGTGCACAGGCTTCAACGTAAGGGCGTATGCCTTCATGCCCTGTCCATTCAGATAGTCGCAGAGTGCCTGCTGGCAATGGGCATCCTTGGCAAGAAACTGTACCGAACCGTCGCCATGCGAACCCACTCCCTTGCCGCCATACACCCAGGGCGCTATCTCGGGATTGCTGAGCACGGCATGCAGTTTGGGCGCACTCAGGGCGGCAGACATGGGCGCCACATGCTCGTCGAAGCGCCGCTCCACCTCGGTCATCAGTCTGCCCAGTCCCTCCAGGTCGCCGTTGGCCATCATCGCCACAGCCCTGTTCACCACCTCATGGTTGTGCTTGCCCAGCGAATCGTGCAGCCTCTTTTCCGCCTCGTTGCTGGCAAAGGGATACGCCTTGTTCAGGTCGGCAAGAATCTTGATGGTATCCTTGGAGGCACACAGGTCGGCAAAGACCAGATGCAGGGTTTTCTTCACATTCAGCGTCTTCACCTCTATCTCGTCTCCGTCGAAAACCATCAAGGTGGGTTTCACGCCGAAGGCACAAGCCTGGTCGAGTCTGCCGCATCGTGACGAGGTGCGCAGTTCTCCGAGATAGGCGATGTTCATCTCGCCCAAGGTATTGAGATTGAGATGGTAAAGCATGTTGAAGGCACGCGCCACGAGCACGCAGATGGCGGCGCTGCTTGAGAGTCCCGTCTTCAGCGGCAGGGTCATACCGGTAATCCTGATACGCACTCCTCCCACCTTGTACCACTCCAGCATATACGACGCCACTCCGGCACAATAGCAGAAGAAGGAGCCCGAACGAGCCACTTTCTTCAGCTCCTGCTCATCCATACGGCAGGAGAAGTCTTCCCAGATGTCTGCTATCTCGGGAGCCTCGCTGTACAATTCAAAACGGGTGGATTTCTCTACTTCGGCATAGATGCCCTGCTCTATACCCGATACGATCGCCATGCCTGGCAGGATATCCGCATTCATGGTGCGGTAATGACCAGCCCAGTCGGTATGTTCTCCGAAAAGGCACAATCGTCCGGGGACAAACAATTTGAGTTTCATATATTTTAGGTGGGATAACTGTAGCGCAAAGGTAAAGGAAATAAAAGAAATATCAAAATAATTTCACATTTTTCAGCGTAGCGACCCGCCCCGCACAGCCGTCATGAAGGCAGAAAAGGGGCAAAATGAGATTTTAAGAAAATAAAATTTGGCACAAAAGAAATTTTTATATACTTTTGCAATGGTTTGCAGCATGAGATGCCTGCAAAGACTGAAAACATAAATACTAACAACCACCAAAACAAAACGCCTATCGGAAAAATTTACTCTTATTGAAAATAAAGAAAACATGGTAAATTTTGAAAGAATGACCGACGAAGAGTTGGTCATACACTACATAGGCGGCAACAACGGTGCATTTGACGAACTACTCAGCAGGACACAGGACAAGGTGTTCTCATACATCATGTTCGTAGTGAAGGACCCTGAGATTGCCAATGACCTGTTTCAGGACACGTTCGTGAAAATCATCGTGAAACTGCAGCAAGGCAGATATGTCAGCTCCGGAAAACTGCTCTTCTGGATGATACGCATCGCCCACAACAACGTGATGGACTGGTATCGCAAGCAGAAGAACGACCGCATCGTGGAACTCTACGACAACAAGGAGCTGTCGAACCTTGCCCCGACAACGCATTACAGCATCAACAGGGAAGACGAGTACGTGAACGAACAGGTGCATCGCGACGTGAACAAACTGATGCAACTGCTGCCACCCACACAGAGGGAGGTGGTATATATGCGCTTCTACCAGAACCTGTCGTTCAAGGAGATTTCAGAGATTACGGGCGTGAGCATCAACACCTCGCTGGGACGCATGCGCTATGCCCTGCTCAACATGCGCAAGATGGCTAACGACCATCATATTGAACTGAGACTGGAGCAGTAAACGGCAGGCACGACTCCCCTACCCGAGCATCCTCAACTCGCGGATGGTCTGTTCGGGATGGTTGCTCTTGAACACATAGCTGCCGCTGACCAGCACATCCACCCCGGCTTCTACCAGACGCGGAGCGGTAGTCTGCTGCACGCCTCCATCTACCTCGATGAGCGTGTGCAGACCGCGGGACAGGATCATGGACTTGAGGCGCCTCACCTTGTCGAGCGTCTGTTCGATGAACTTCTGTCCGCCAAACCCGGGATTGACACTCATCAGCAACACCATATCCACATCCTGCAGGATATCGGCAAGCACCTCGACAGGAGTCGAAGGATTGAGCGTCACGCCAGCCTTCATCCCCGCATCGTGAATCTCCTGCAGGGTTCGGTGCAGATGCACGCAGGCCTCGTAATGCACATTCATCATCATGGCACCCAAGTCTGCCGTCTGCTTGATATACTGTTCGGGATGCACTATCATGAAGTGCACATCGAGCGGCTTGACGCACTTGCGTGCCACAGCCTCGAGCACGGGAAACCCGAATGATATATTCGGTACGAAGACACCATCCATCACATCCAGATGCAGCCAATCGGCGTCACTCCGGTTTATCATGTCCAGCTCTTGCTCCAAGTGCAGGAAATCTGCAGCGAGCAAGGAGGGTGAAATCATAGTCATAACAGAAATCGTCTTTTTTTTCTAATTCATGCACAGCTGCACCACAGAACCATCGGCGAGCTTTGCCACCCTGTAGGCGCGGGCAAACTGTTTGATAAACAGAATTGTTTTTTCTTTGGGACGACAATTTTCAGAAGTAAAATAATCCATAGGCATTCATGTTTTGCGTTCTGTTAGAGAAACGCTTGAATGTACTTTTTATTTTACGTTCCGCAAAATATTTTATTCGGAGCCAAGCATACACATCTCCTTGTCCTTCATTCCATTGATGAAGTCAACGGCTGCCATGCGCTTCTTGCCTGCCAGTTGCAACTCCTGCAATTCCAGCCATCCGTCGGCGGTTGCGGCATACAGCTTTTTCCTCTCCACCAGCAGACTGCCGGGGGCGTCACCCTGCACGGGCATCTCCGTCTGCCGCGTCTTGTATATCTTCAGCACGGTCTGCTTGCCGTCGGGTTCGGTAAAGAGGGTCCAGGCTCCGGGCACGGGACTCAGTCCGCGGACGAAGTCATGCACCCGCTTCTGCGACTGGGTCCAGTCGATGAGGGTGTTCTCCTTGAACAGCTTGGGCGCCACGCACAACAGGTCGCCCTCTTTTGCCAGGGCATCCTGCTCTATCGCCTCGGGATGACCGTCGCTGGCGATCACCTGCTCCACGGTTTTCATGCAGATCTCCGCCCCAAGCACCATCAGCCTGTCATAGACCGCCTCCACATCGTCCTCCGGTCCGATGGGTGTAGGTTGCTGCATGATAATCCTGCCGGTGTCTATATCCTTGTCGAGGAAGAAGGTGGTGACGCCTGTCTGCGTCTCTCCGTTGATGATTGCCCAGTTAATGGGTGCCGCTCCCCGATAGCGGGGCAGCAGGGCGGCATGCACGTTGAAGGTGCCGTACTCGGGCAGGTCCCATACCACCTGGGGCAACATTCTGAACGCCACCACTACCTGCAGGTTGGGTTTCCACTGTTTCAGGGTAGCCAGGAAAGCCTCGTCCTTCATCTTTTCGGGCTGTGCCACAGGCAGCTGATGCTCCAGGGCATACTGCTTCACGGGCGAGGGGCGCAACACGCTGCCATGACGCCCCACGGGCTTGTCGGGCTGGGTGACCACGCCCACCACAGGATAACCGTTCTCCACCAGCGCACGGAGCGACTCCACGGCAAACTCCGGCGTACCCATAAACACTATTCTCAAATCTTCTTTCTTCATGTCTCAATCAGTCTTGACTTAAATCCGCCACCATCTTCCTGTACATGCCGTACATCCTCCGTCGGGAGATATACCCCTTGAGATGCTTGTCGGAATCGATGACGGGCAGCCAGTCGGCGTGTGTACGGTCGAAGGCGCTCATCACCTCGGTCATAGGCGCGTCATCGGCAAGCACCACGGCGGGCGGCGCCATCAGCTGCTGCGCCTTGAAATGATGGTACAGTTCTATTCTGAACAGCACGTGCCTGATTTTGGTTATGTTGATTTCTCCCAGCAGACCGCCTCCGGCATCGAGCACGGGCAGGATGTCGGTCTTGCTGCGGCTCACCTTGTTGACGATCTCTCCGAGATACATGTCGGGGGTCACCGCCAGATACTGCTTGTCGATGACGCTGTCCAGACTCATCAGGGTGAGCACGGCATGGTCGGTATGGTGGGTTATCAGTTTGCCCTCCTTGGCAAGGCGCATGCCGTAGATGCTGTGCTTCTCGAACAGGTTGATGGTAAGATAGGCGCACACGCTGACGATCATCAGGGGCATGAACAGGTCGTAGCCTCCGGTAATCTCGGCTATCAGGAAGATACCCGTGAGCGGGGCATGCATCACGCCCGACATCACGCCTGCCATGCCCAGCAGGGCGAAGTTCTTCTCGGGCAGATAGACTCCCAGATGGTACATGTTCCACAGATGGGCGAAGAGGAAGCCCGCAAAACAGCCGATGAACAGACTGGGGGCGAAGGTACCGCCGCAGCCGCCTCCGCCATTGGTGGCAGAAGTGGCGACCACCTTGGTGAACATCACCAGTCCGAGGTAGAGCACCAGCAGGTTGCCCTGTCCGGCAAAGAGCGAGTTGTTGAGTATGTGGTTCCAGTCTTGCTGTGTCTGTCCGTTGAGCAGCAGGTTGATGTCCTTATAGCCCTCGCCATAGAGCGACGGGAAGAGGAAGATGAGCAGACTGAGCACCACCCCGCCGATGCAGAGTTTGACGTACGGCTTGTCCTTGTATCGGGCAAACACGCCTTCGCAGAGGGTCATGGTACGGATAAAATAGAGGCTCACCAGTCCGCACGCCACACCCAGCAGTATGTTGGCAGGCACCCGCTCTACCGTCCACGCGCTGTCGAGATGGAAGGTGAAGAGCGACATGGAACCTCTGAAGATATAGGTGAAACAGGTGGCTGTGACGCACGAGATGAGGATAGGCAGCAGAGAAGCCATGGTAAGGTCTATCATCAGCACCTCGAGCGTAAACACCAGTCCGGCGATGGGCGCCTTGAAGATGCCGGCGATGGCTCCTGCCGAACCGCAGCCCACGAGCAGCATCAGGGTCTTGTTGTCCATCTTGAAGAGTTTGCCCAGGTTGGAACCTATGGCAGAACCTGTGAGCACGATAGGCGCCTCGGCACCCACCGAACCGCCAAAGCCGATGGTGATGGCAGAGGCGATGACCGACGACCAGCAGTTGTGCCCCCGCAGACGACTGCGCTTGCTGCTGATGGCATAGAGTATGCGGGTGATTCCGTGGCTGATATTGTCTTTCACCACGTACCTCACAAACAGCGAGGTAAGATAGATGCCGATGACAGGATAGACCAGGTAGAGCCAGTTGGCGTTGCCGCTGTCAAACGAACTGGTGAGCAACAGCACTATCTGGTTGATAAGACTGTGCAGGATAAAGGCTGCCATGGCGGAAAAAAGACCTACCATGAAAGCCAGTATCAGCACAAACATACGTGGGCTGATATGCTCCTCCCGCCATTTCAAGAACCTGTTCAGCAGGCGGTTTTCCTGTTCCTTGTCGAGATATTCTTCTGCTGTCACTTTCTGATGATTTTCACTTCTCCGTCGATACCGAGTCTTACGATGCTTGAAGGCTTGTGGGGCTTGTGCTCCTGCCTGCGGGCAAAGCACACATAATCCACCGCTTCGATGATTTCGGGCGCGATGTCTCCATAGTTCTGCGCCGTGGGCTCGCCCGAGATATTGGCTGAGGTGGACACGATGGGTTTCTGGAAACGGTAGCACAACTCCTTGGAAAAGGCTTCACGGGTGATGCGCATGCCGATGCTGCCGTCTTCAGCCACCAGATTCTCCGCCAGGTTGACGGCACCATCCAGGATAACCGTCAGCGGGGTGTCGGCACACTCCAGCAGTTCCCATGCCACCGAGGGCACCTGACGGACATACCGCTGCAGACGGGCGTCGCTATCTACCAGACAGATAAGTGCCTTGCTGTCGTCGCGTTGCTTGATTCTATACACTCTTTCCACCGCCTCCTTGTTGGTGGCATCACAGCCGATGCCCCACACGGTATCGGTGGGATAAAGGATAACCCCACCCTTTCGCAGTACCTCAACGGCTTTCTTGATATCTTCTTCCGTCTTCATATTCTCAATTCAGTACTTCTTCTTCATATTCTCAATTCAGAACCCTGTTTTCATTTTTCTCAATTCAGAACTCGCTCGAGAAATGGAACTTGATGTGCTTGAAGTCTTCCTGCGCCATGCTCAGCACATAACCGCTGTCGGCAAGGAACACGTCCCTGCCCTCCTTGTCCTTCGCCATATACTGGTACTTGCGCTTCTTGAAATTCTCCAGTTCTGCCTCATCGTCGCTCTCTATCCAGCATGCCTTGTAGAGATGCACGGGCTCCCAACGGCACTTGGCGTTATACTCGTTCTCCAGGCGGTATTGTATCACCTCGAACTGCAGTTGGCCTACGGTACCGATGATTTTCCTGCCGTTGAACTGGTTGACGAACAACTGTGCCACTCCCTCGTCCATCAGCTGGTCGATGCCTTTCTGCAACTGCTTGGCTTTCATCGGGTCGGCATTCTCGATGTACTTGAACATCTCGGGCGAGAAACTGGGCAGTCCTCTGAAATGCAACTGTTCGCCTTCGGTCAGGGTGTCGCCTATCTTGAAGATGCCGTTGTCGGGCAATCCTACGATGTCTCCGGGCCAAGCCTCGTCGATGGTGCTCTTGCGCTGCGCCATGAACTGTGTGGGCGAGGTGAAGCGCAACGACTTTCCCTGTCGCACATGGAGGTAGGGCTTGTTGCGCTCGAACCTACCGCTGCACACCTTGCAGAAGGCGATACAGGAGCGGTGGTTGGGGTCGATATTGGCGGTAATCTTGAAGATGAAGCCTGTAAAACCGGGCTCTTCAGGACTCACCATGCGCTCTTCGGCCTTGGTAGGCTGCGGATAGGGCGCTATTTCCACGAAACAGTTGAGCAGTTCCTGCACGCCGAAGTTGTTCAACGCAGAACCGAAGAAAACGGGAGCCACCTCCGCCTTGCGGTAACTCTCGGTATCGAATTCGGGATAGACGCCGTTGACCAGTTCGAGGTCGTCACGCAGTTTGGCGGCATCGGCTGCCCCCACATGCTGCTCCAGCTGTTCGCTGTGTACATCCACCTCTATCTTCTCGGTCACCCGCTGCTTGTCGGGGGTGAACAGGTCCAGCTTGTTCTCATAGAGGTTATACACTCCCTTGAACTTGGCTCCCTGGTTGATGGGCCAGCTCAGCGGGCGCACCTTGATTTCGAGTTCCTGTTCCAGTTCGTCGAGCAGGTCAAAGGGGTCACGGCCCTCGCGGTCCATCTTATTCACAAAGATGATGACCGGTGTGTTCCTCATGCGGCACACGGTCATCAGTTTGCGTGTCTGGGTCTCCACACCCTTGGCTCCATCCACCACGATGATGGCGGAATCCACGGCGGTAAGCGTGCGGAACGTGTCTTCCGCAAAATCCTGGTGACCGGGGGTATCAAGTATATTGACCTTATAGTCGTGGTAATCGAACTCCATCACGGAGGTGGAAACGGAGATACCACGCTGTTTCTCTATTTCCATCCAGTCGGAAGTGGCGGTCTTCTTGATCTTGTTGCTTTTCACGGCACCCGCCACCTGTATCTGTCCGCCGAAGAGCAGGAATTTCTCCGTCAGCGTCGTCTTACCCGCATCCGGGTGTGATATAATCGCAAATGTTCTTCTTCTTTCTATTTCCTTATTCATATTAAATATTTTTTGGCACGGAATCCCGCTACTTTCTCTATTAGCCGTGACATTCCGTGCCTAAAAAAAACTATTCAGACAACAGCTGACGGATGCACTTCTCAAGCGACTCCTCCCAGTAGGGGATTTCGATGCCGTAGGTCTGCTTGATTTTGGTCTTGTCGAGCACGCTGTAGGCGGGACGGTTGGCAGGAGTGGGATATTCCGAGGTGTGGAGCGGACGCACATGGCATGAGGTGATGCCCGCAATACGATGGATGGCCTTGGTGAAATCGTACCAGCTGATAACACCCTCGTTACTGAAATGATACACACCGGGTACTATCTCCTTGTTGATGGCAGTCATGATAGCAGAAGCCAGGTCGGCGGCATAAGTGGGAGTGCCTATCTGGTCAAAGATAACACCCAGCTCGGGCTTCTCCTTGCCTAAACGAATCATCGTCTTGACGAAGTTGTTGCCGAAGGTGCTGTAGAGCCATGCCGTACGGATAATCATGGAGCGCTTGCAGAACTTGGTCACACCCAACTCGCCCGCGAGCTTCGTGCTGCCATACACGCTGTCGGGCGAAGGTGTGTCGTCCTCGCGATAAGGCGTGTGCCCCTTGCCGTTGAACACATAGTCGGTGGATACCTGTATCATCCAGCCTCCGCGCTTCTCCACGGCAGCAGCCAGATAGGCAGGTGCCAGGGTGTTGAGCGACGTGCACAGCTCCTTGTCGGTCTCTGCCTTATCTACCGCCGTATAAGCGGCACAGTTCACGATACCGTCTATCCGGTTGTTCTCTACGAAATTCTCTATCGCCTGCTGGTCGGTGATGTCGAGTTCAGCGACGTCGGTATTAAAATACGTATGCTGGGGATTTTCCTTCTCCAGCAACTGCATCTCATTTCCCAATTGGCCGTTACAGCCTGTAATCAGTATATTCATGGTCTTCCGTTTGTTTGTCCGTATATTGTGTTTCCGGCAGGGATTTCACGGGTTCTCTCAGAACTCCAGCGGTTCCTCCCTGTCTTTCATATAGTAGTCGTTGAGCATTCCTACCAGGGTGGTGATTTCCTTCACCGCATGTTCCGTATTGGGGGTGATGGGTTTCTTCTGCAGACGCAGCATCATCACACCGTAGAGCGCGTCAAAACAGGTCTCAATCTCATTCTCTTCCTTGCGGGCACCCCTGTTTCTCAACTCCACGATAAAGGGCAGCACCTTGTAGTAGGCGGCATTATAGAAGGGGAATTTGGGACTTTGCAGCAACCGGGCATGCAGCTCTTCCAAGGTCATCATCGTCACCTTGTTGATCTGCAGGTGACCCGCCTCGCGACAGCCCTCCTCGTTCATCATCCTGATGAGATGGCCGTACCAGTCGGTGAGTTCCTCCTTCTGTTCTTCCGTGTAGTCAAAACGCTCCACGTACTCTCTCTTGATCCTGGCGAGCGAGCAACCGAACGCCCGTATGGTGTCCTCTACCTGCCACATATACAGTAGGTATTCGGCAATATTGGTTTTCCTTAGCTGTTGTGAGATAAACATAATTCAATCAGAAAAAACGATACAGATTGGTCACCGTTCCGAACATGATAATCACCGAAAAGATGATGACCACGGCACCTATCACCTGATTGATGAGGCGGATGCCGTTGGTATCGAACTTGCCCCTGATCTTGTCCACCAGCCATGTCAGTCCGAACCACCAGAGCAACGCCCCAGCCACGATACTCATGAAACCGACGAACATCTCAAAAGGATGGTCGGGCAGCACGAAGGCAAACTGGGCATAGGTAGCGAGAAACAGGAAGATGATAAGGGGGTTGGAGAAGGTAACCAGAAAGGCCGTGAGGGCATTATGGAACAAGGTTCCCTTTCTGGTACCAGAACGGTGCATCTTGCGGGTGGGGTCGGTACGGTAGGTGTATATTCCGAAGGCCAACAGCATGATACTGCCCGCTATCTGCAGGTACCAGCGGTACTGCTGGTTATTGATGAAGTCCATCACGTAACTCATGCCATATCCCGCAATTCCTGCGTATATGATGTCGCTCACGGCTGCGCCTATACCGGTAATGAAGCCATACCACCTGCCCTTGTTCAGCGTGCGCTGTACACAAAGGACTCCAACAGGACCCATCGGTGCCGATGCTATGATTCCTATGAGCATCCCCTTGAACACAAAGTCAAGTATGTTAATCTGAATTTGAAACGGCATAACAAGTGCAAAGGTGGCAAATTATTACGAGATATACAAGTTTTTATTTCAAAACTTTGCCCGCTCAAGGTTTTTTCCTAACTTTGCATGAGTGAGACCGAACACTTCGGCACCCACTGTCTGTGACAACTCTTGGACACAGACTATCTGACTTGCAAATAACCTGAAACTGTTTATCAACTCTTATGAACGCACAAGCGATTTTAAAACCCTACGTCATCGGACTTGACCTGGGAGGTACAAACTCCGTGTTCGGCATCGTGGATAACAGAGGCGAGATAAAAGCCACCACAGCCATCAAGACCCAAGGCTACAACTCTGCGGAAGAATACGTGAAAGCCGCTGTAGAGGCGCTGCAGATTATCATCGACCAAGTGGGAGGTATAGAGAAAATAAAGGCCATGGGCATCGGCGCGCCGAATGCCAACTACTACAAAGGCACCATCGAGAAAGCGCCCAACATCCTCTGGGCCAAGGAGATTGTTCCACTGGCGGAGATGTTCAGCCAGGCTTTGGGCGTGCCTGTAGCGATGACAAACGACGCCAACGCTGCCGCCATCGGAGAAATGGCTTATGGAGTGGCACGCGGCATGAAGAACTTTATCATGATTACCCTGGGCACGGGTGTGGGCTCGGGCATCGTAGTCAACGGACAACTGGTATATGGAAGCGACAGCTATGCAGGCGAACTGGGCCACGTGACCATGGTGCGTGAGAACGGACGCCCCTGCGGATGCGGCAGAAAGGGATGCCTGGAGGCTTACTGCTCTGCTACCGGTGTGGCACGCACAGCCCGACAGATGCTGGCAGAAAGCACAGAGCCCTCGCTGCTCAGGGAGATGAACGCTGAGGATATCACCTCTTTGGACGTGAGCATCGCTGCCGGAAAGGGCGACAAACTGGCCAACGAGGTATTCCTGTTCACCGGCAAGATGCTGGGCGAGGCATGCGCCGATTTTGCCACATTCTGCAGCCCAGAGGCGTTTGTGTTCTTCGGCGGTCTTACCAAAGCGGGCGACTTGCTGATGAAGCCCATCGTGGAGGCATACAACAACCACGTGTTTGGCGCATACAAGGGCAAGGCACAGTTCCTGGTAAGCGTCTTGGACGGCTCTTCGGCTGCTGTACTTGGAGCAAGCGCCATCGGCTGGGACATTCAGTAACGGCCGCGACAGCATAATCGAGTAGGAGGTAAACGTTAATCGTAGATGTTTATCTCCTACTTTCACGTTTACCGACCTCTCACACCACCGTACATGCGGTTCCGCATACGGCGGTTCCTATTTTGGGTTCCATTCGAGATACGAATCACGCAAACAAGGAAACCCCGCCTTTCTAAGATTGGCTGTAGAAGCTGCTATCTGCATTATTGGCGAGCCACTCACTCTCCAATAACCCTTACAATAACCCCATTTGCGGGCATTATACTCGTTAATCCCGCATTTGATAAGATTCTTGATTCGGGTTTTCGGGAGTTTCCAAGCCTTCCATATACACATGCGTATCCGTCGCCTTAACCACTCATCGGTTTCAAGGCAGAGACGTTTCATGTTCGCAAGGTGGTAGTACCCTACCCAACCCTCTATGTATTCTTTCAGTTTCTGCTTCCTCTTCTC
>CALZXH010000059.1 GCA_945830055.1 uncultured Prevotella sp. | reverse complement strand
GGGTAGCATAAATCATCAGCATGCAGTCAGGGCGCAGACAGCCCCCCACACTCCCCCCAAGGAGGGAAGAACAAAATCCGTGTTTTCCGTGTTTTCCGTGCCTAAAAAAAAATAAAAGCCCCACACACTCCCCCCAAGGGGGGGATGAGCGAAATCCGTGTAATCCGTGCCAAAAAATTATCCGTGCCTAAATTAACGTGAGTTCGACGAATTCGAATGATTGTTTTGCCCTGACTGCTTGCTGATGATTTGTGCGCACTGAAAGTGCAACCTGCGCTTCAGCCCAGGGCAACGCCCTGGGTTTTATCGTATGTAGCCAACTACGGGCTGTAAGCCCAAAAGCGTTCATACACAAGCAAAGGATTAACGCTTTTGCCCTTTTCAGGGCGTTTCCAAATCGCATCCATCAACCCAGGGTGTCGCTTCGTTCGACCTTCGGTCTCACTTGGCTCTACCCTGGGCTATGCGCAGGCTGCCCTTTCAGGGCGTACAAATCCTCAGAAAGCAGAGGGTAGCATAAATCATCAGCATGCAGTCAGGGCGCAGACAGCCCCCCACACTCCCTTAAAGAGTAAGAGGTTCTGCGAACCTTAAAAAGTAAAAGGCGAAGCCTTAAAAAGCCGTGTAATCCGTGTTTTCCGTGCCTAAAAAAAATCTCCCGCTGATTACTCGGTAATCAACGGGAGTTATTGTTGGGTGCCCGGTGGGACTCGAACCCACGACATTCAGAACCACAATCTGACGCTCTAACCAACTGAACTACGGGCACCATGATTGCCTTCATTGCTGAAAGCGGTTGCAAAGGTACGTGATTTCTTTGATTCAGCCAAACAAATCACGTACTTTTTTGTCCATGCGCTGTTCTTTTTTTGTTTCCGGAGCTGTTCTTATCCGTTTCAAGCGCTGTTCACTCCTTATTCGGCAGACGGTGCTGGAGCTGCGGGAGCATTTTCGGCAGGAGCCTGCTGAGAGGCGGGAGCCTGCTGCTTGGTCTGACTGGCGCCGAAGCCGGGGAGGTTCTTGGGATTGGTGGTAGGATTCTCGATGCCTTCCATAACAGAGCCCTTTTCAACTGCACTGGGTGCGGTGTAGGCGCAAAGCACGCTGATGACTACCATGACGGCAGCCAGTCCCCATGTCACCTTTTCCAGAAACTCTGTGGTTCTTCTTACTCCGCCTATCTGGTTATAGGATGAGAAGTCGGAAGCCAGGCCTCCGCCTTTAGATTCCTGTATCAGTACGACACCAATCATCAATACGGCTGCCAGACAGATAAGGATTACTAATACTGTGTACATAATGTTGTTCTTGTTTTAATTGTTGTTATTTTGTTTTTATTTTGTTTCGTCTCTTAGGTATGCCCTCCCCGCCCG
Source organism: uncultured Prevotella sp. (assembly GCA_945830055.1). Lineage (GTDB taxonomy): Bacteria > Bacteroidota > Bacteroidia > Bacteroidales > Bacteroidaceae > Prevotella. Next base: position 13,015 of record CALZXH010000059.1, on the reverse strand, counting down.
TTGTTCAGGCCTTTGCAGGGGGCTGTTTTCTGCTGTCGTTGATAATCAATTTCTCAAGAAAGCGGATTTGGTCTGCAAAGTAAACATTTTTTTTTGGATAATTCAAGCTTAACCGTCTAATAATTTGCAAAGCCTTGTCATATTTGCCCTGTTTGATGTAAATTCGGGCCAGCGTTTCGGTAAAAAAGCCGCTGTCGGTTCCGTTTTCGGTTGCATCAGCCACCTCGTCAGAAAGTTCGGGTGCGTACTCCGGCGATTCGTCGAGTACTATCTTTCCGCCCTCCTGTTCGATGAACGAGTCGATCAGACTGTGCCCCTTCAGCTGAGGTGCGGGCGCCTCGTGCTGCTGCGGTTCCTCCTCTTCGCCGTCACACTCCAGCAGATAAGCCACATAGTCCACCGTGGCGTCTGCCGGCGTGGGCTTGCGCCTGGTGTGCCTGGGCTCAGCCTCCTCCGCCTCCTCCTCCTTGGGGATGCTGTCGAGAAAACCGTCTATCAGGGAGATGGTTCTGTCGCTTGCGTTGTCTGCGGGCTCTGCGGGTGCGGGCTGCTGCCTTTCGGGTTGCGAATGTCTCTTCAGCTGGTAATGGGCAGCCTCCACCATCTGGAACAGTTTTTCCCGGTCGGTGATGTAGAATGCCGCCTTTTTGAGTTCCTCGTCAAACGAGGGGTCGTGCAGCAGATACAGGTTGTGGAGCATGAGCAGTCGTGCCGGCTGGTAATACGGATACAGAGCAAGCATGGAGCGCAGTTCGTACAGGGAGTCCCTGTCGAGCTGTTGCGGATGACTGATGTATTCTGTAAGGTTTGTCATGATTACCAATTGGCTACGGTTGCGTTGAATATCTGGTCGGTGATTTCCTTCACCATCTGTGTCACCAGTTCCTCCTGTACGGAGTTGAGCGTCTGTGTGGTCTCGTAGGTCGAGGTGGCGGTAAACTGCTTTTCGAAGTCTTCCGAGTGGTTCTTGTTGTTGGTGAAGCGCACGTTGACGGTCATCGACAACTCGGTCTGTGCCGAATATCCCTCAGCCGATACCGACTTGTTGCGCTGGTCGTAGCGTGTTATCTCGCCCTCGATTTTCAGGTCGCCGTTGCGCCTCACCTGTATCAGTTTGGTATGGTTGGCATACACGTCCTTCAGCTTATTGTTGAAGATAGACGCCATAGGGCCCCACACATAGGCAGAGCGGATGGGGAAGTCGGCTATCTGTATGGTTTTGGTGGTGCTGTAGTCGATGCTGGCTCCGTTGAACTTATAGGACACCGAGCACGCCGAGAACGCCACTACCGAGCAGATGCAGATGAGCAGCACAAGCCCGTATTCCTTGAGCCTGCGGTACAGGGTGCGGTCAGACATGCCCAGCTCCTGTGCAGCCTTCTTCCGGTTGCCTCCGTTGCGCTCCAGCGCCTTTTCCAGCATCCTGCGTTCCAGCTGGTCGAGGTTCAGGTTTTCCTTGTCCTCCTGCGCCCGTTGCGCCTCTGTTTCGGGCTGTCTCAGCGGCTGCTCGCCCTCGCCCCGCCTCTCCCTTTCGGGTTCGATGTATTCTTCGGCGATGGCATCCTCTGCGACAGGTTTCATGGGCTGGTCTATATAGAGCGAGTGGGGATGCGCCACGGCGGGCAGCAGCTCCTGTCCCAGCCTCTTTTTCAGTTCGCTGACCTCTCTCTGCAGTTCTGCCACGTTGCCTCTGAGTTCGAAGAGTATCTTGAACAGCACCTCGCGCTCCTGCTCGTAGCCATGCTCGCCGTCGCTCTCCTTGTGGGGAGCCACCAGCTGCTTGGTTTCCACGTCGCAGGGGATAAACTGCCTCAGCATCTCTGCCGTGATGGTGCGCTCCCGGCTCAGTATGGAGATCTGCTCGGTAATGTTCTTCAGCTGGCGCACGTTGCCGGGCCATTTGTACTTCATCAGCAGCTCCTTAGCCTCGGGGGTGAGTGTCACCCTCTCCATGCGGTATTTCTCTGCCATCTGCAGGGCGAAGAGTCTGAACAGCAGGGCGATATCCTCTCCCCTCTCTCTCAGGGGCGGCATCTGTATGCTGATGGTGTTCAGGCGGTAGTAGAGGTCTTCTCTGAACCTGCCCTCGCTGATGGCCTTGCGTATGTTCACGTTGGTGGCTGCCACGATGCGCACGTCGGTCTTCCTTACCTCGGTGGCTCCCACGGGGATGTACTCGCCCGTTTCGAGCACTCTGAGCAGTCTTGCCTGGGTGGCCACGGGCAATTCGCCCACCTCGTCGAGGAAGAGGGTGCCCTTGTTGGCGGCGCCGAAGTAGCCTGGCGAGTCGCCCACAGCCCCTGTAAACGAGCCCTTGACATGACCGAAGAGTTCGCTGTCGATGGTGCCTTCGGGAATGGAACCGCAGTTGATGGCGAAGTACTTCTCGCGCTTTCTGGGCGAGTTGTCGTGGATGACCCTGGGTATGATCTCCTTGCCCACTCCGCTTTCGCCCACGATGAGCACGCTCACGTCGGTGGGCGCCACCTGTAGGGCCACGTCCAGCACACGATTGAGCGCATCGCAGTTGCCCACGATGTTGTAGCGTTGCTTGATATTTTGCAGTTCAGCGGTTCTCATATTGCCTTGCAAAGATATTGCTTTTTATTGATACCGGTGCCGGTTAGGGCGATAATTTAGTGTTTTTTGTCGAATTTTATCAGAGCCAGACCGATGGCTGTCCATATCAGTTCGCGTATTCTCACCAGCAGCGCCACAAAGATGCCGGCATCGGCGGTGAGCGCCAGTCCCTTGGCTGACATGAGGAAGCCTCCCTCTCTGCCGCCCAACTGCAGGGGCAGGAAGAACAGCATGTTGGCGAAGAGCGAGGTGAATGCCAGTATCAGGATGCAGTCCAGGTAGTTGACCGAGGGCATGAGCACCAGCAGGATGAAGAATATCTCGAGTGCCGAGACGATGCGGCAGCCCAGTTCCAGGCATACGGCTCCCACGAAGGTGCGCCTGTTCTGATTGTGCAGGGCGGCTATCTGCGCGTCGATGGCAGACAACTGCTGTTCGTGGCGGTCGAGAAACGCCTTCGCCTTTTTGCGGAGTACGGGAAAACGGCTGAGCAGGTTCATGCAGCTGACCACGATGCCCTTTTTATAGCCCTTGATAAAGAACCAGATGGCGAGCGTGCAGAATGCCGTCACGGCTGCCAGCAGCAGTCCCATCGCCACGTTGAGCCCGTGCATCGCCACATAGAGCGCCACCGAGAGCAGCCAGAACCAAAAATGGGAGAAGATGTGGGTCATGGCGTAGAGGATGACCGATGAGGAGGCCTTTTCGGCTCCTATCCTGGGCGAGAGCATCACCACCCTATAGGGTTCTCCGCCCATCAGTCCGCCCGGGGTGGCGTAGTTGAGTGCGAAGCCCGACACGGTGAGCTTGTAGATCCACCAGAAGGGCACCTTCTGCCCCGTCTGACTCCTGATGATGAGATACCATGCCGAGGTATTAAAAATGTAGAGGAAGAACCACAGTACCACCACCGCGGCAAACCAATAGCCAGCCCGATGCACTCCCGCATACACCTGCGCAAAGTCCAGTTGGCTGACCATAATCACCAGTACGGCAATGCCAAAGACAAAGAAGCCGTTTTGGTATTTCTTCTTCATTCAGCAGCGGTATTCTCTTCCTTGGTACGGTTGTCGGCCTCCCGTTTCCGGTTGTCGTCCTTCTTGGCGGTATCGCGCCTGTTCTGTGCAAAGCGTGCCTTTTCGCTGTCGTCGCGCTTCTCGTGATAGAGTTTGGGCAGCGGATGCTCGTGGGCCTCGTCATACCTTTGGCGGTTGCGGCAGATGTCGATGGCGGCATACACCGCCTCGCGGAACGACTGTGCGTCGGCAACGCCCTTGCCTGCGATGTCGTAGGCGGTACCATGGTCGGGCGAGGTACGCACGATGGGCAGTCCGGCGGTATAGTTCACGCCGTTTTCCAGCGCCAGCGTCTTGAAGGGAGCCAGTCCCTGGTCGTGATACATGGCGAGCACGGCGTCGAAATGGCGGTAGTTGCCGCTGCCGAAGAAGCCGTCGGCGGCATAGGGTCCGAAAACCTGCAGTCCCTTGCCCTCCAGTTCGGTAATCACGGGGATAATCACCTCGTTCTCCTCCTTGCCCAGCAGTCCGTCGTCGCCTGCATGGGGGTTGAGTGCCAGCACGGCGATACGGGGCTTGGTGAGCATGAAGTCGCGTTTCAGACTGCTGTCCAGCAGCAGTATCTTCTCCTTCACCGCCTCTTTGGTGATGGCTGCCGCCACGTCCTTGATGGGCAGATGGGTGGTTACGAGCGCCACCTTCAGCGTGTCGTTCATCAGTATCATCAGCGCCTTTTGTCCCTCTCCCAGACAGCTCTCGATATACTCTGTATGGCCGCAGAAGTGGAACAGTTCGCTCTGTATGGTCTTCTTGTTGATGGGAGCTGTCACCAGCACGTCGTAGAGTCCCGAACGGTAGTCGGTGATGGCTCTGTCGAGTGCCTTAAGTGCCGCCTCTCCCGCCTCCTTGGCAGGGGTGCCCAGCTCTATCTTCACCTCGTCGTCAAAGACGGTCAGCAGGTTCAGTCGGCCGTCTCTTGCCTCCTCTGCGTTTTCTATCACGGTATAGTTGGTCTGCAATCCGAGCACCTTGCGATGGTATGCCGCCACCTTGGGCGAACCGTAGATGATGGGGGTGCACAATTCGAGCATCTGGGGGTCTTCAAAGGCCTTGAGTATCACCTCGTACCCCACTCCGTTGGTATCTCCGTGGGTGATGGCCACCCTTATTTTCTTGTTTTCCATAGTCAGTTTGCTGTATAATATTCAGTTTGCTGTATCATATATATATTGTGTATCAAGCGTCATGCTGCCTTTCAGACAGTTGTTCTGTTTTCTTGGCTGTCGAGAGCAGTCCGCAGGCGGCAAAGATGTCTTGCCCGCGGCTTGCCCTGATGGTGGCAAACACGCCGTGGGCGGTCAGATAGTCGCGCATCACCTCCATCTTCTTCTCGTCGGAGGCGGGCAGATCTACCTGCGGGATGGTGTGAAACCGTATCAGGTTGACGCGGCACTCCAGTCCCTGGGTGAGCCTTACTATCTCGCGGGCATAGGTGAGCGAGTCGTTGAGCCCGCCGAAGCAGATGTACTCGAACGAGCACCTGCGCTGGTGGGTGAAGTCGTACTGTCTGAGCAGGCTGACTACCTCCTGGATGCCCATCTGCCGCTCGGCGGGCATCAGCATCTGCCGCTGCTCGTGGAAGGGCGAGTGCATGCTTATCGCCACGTGGCATTCGCTCTCGTCGAGAAATCGCTTCAACTTGTTCTTCACGCCCACGCTGCTCACGGTAATGCGCTTGGGGCTCCATGCCCACCCCCATTCTGCCGTGAGCACCTGGGTGGCGCGGAGCACGTTGTCTAAGTTGTCCATCGGCTCTCCCTGTCCCATGAACACCACGTTAGTCAGCCTCTCTGCCTCGGGTAGCGAGTACAACTGGTTCAGGATGTCGGCGGCGGTGAGCTGGCCCTCGAAGCCTTGCTTGCCGGTCTGGCAGAACAGGCAGTTCATCTTGCAGCCCACCTGACTGGACACGCAGAGCGTGGCTCTGTCGCCGTCGGGTATGAATACGGTCTCCACAAACTTGCCCGAGGCGGTAGGAAACAGGTATTTCACCGTTCCATCGACCGACTCCAGCCGCTCTATCGGTTCCATGCTGCCCACACAGTAGTCGGCCTGCAGCCTCTCGCGGTTGGCTTTCGACAGGTTGGTCATCTCGTCGATGCTCCTCACCCGTTTTCCGTAGAGCCACTGTGCCACCTGTTTTGCCGTAAAGGCGGGCATCCCCAGGGCGGTTACCACAGCCTTGAGCTCGTCGGGTGTCATGGCCATCAATACTTTTTTGCCGGTATTCATATCGTCGTTTCAGGAAACTATCTTGCAAAGATACACGATTTCGGGCTAACTACAAAATCAAGGGTGGTTTTTTCTTTTCAAGCACGGAAACCACGGATGGTTTTTTGGCACTCCCTTTACTCTTTTAGGCACGGAAAACACGGATTAACACGGATTTTTAAGGCGCAGCCTCTTACTCTTTAAGGTTCGCAGAACCTATTACTTTACCTGGCTCGGACGTGTACGCCGACGTACATAACGTTAATTTTTTATAAATAGCACGGATTTCCACGTTTTATACGTAATTTTGCGCTCCAAATGTGGACGGCAATCAGGCAGAAGCCCCCTGACAGGGGTAAAATGTGCTGTGACACAGCATGTCAGCCATCCATGCGACAGAGAAAAGAAACATTTATAAATACATCATTAAGAATACAAAACGATGAATATCTCATTTGAAAATCCCGACAAAGTGAATGGCCTGATGACCATCACCTTGACCAAGGACGACTATCAAGGCGAAGTGGAAAAGACCTTGAAAAACTACCGCAAGACTGCCAACATGCCCGGTTTCCGCCCCGGACAGGTGCCCATGGGCATGATCAAACGCCAGTACGGTACCGCAGTAAAAGTGGACGTGGTAAACAAGATGCTGGGCGAGAAACTCTACCAATATGTTCAGGAGAACAAGATACAGATGCTGGGCGAGCCCCTGCCCAACGCCGACCAGAAACCGGTGGACGTGGAGAAGGAAGACGACATGACCTTCGTGTTCGATATCGCCGTAGCTCCCGAATTCAAGGCAGAACTCACAAGCAGCGACGCCATTACATATTATGATGTAGAGGTGGACGACGAGACCATCAACCGCCAGGTGGAGATGTACCAGTCGCGTGCCGGACACTACGAGAAGGCCGACGCCTACGATGCGGCCCAGAACGACATGCTGAAGGGCGACCTGCGCGAACTCGACGCCGAGGGCAACACCAAAGAGGGCGGCATCACCGTAGAGGGTGCCGTAATGATGCCCGAATACATCAAGGTGGACGAGCAGAAGGCGCTGTTCAACGAGGCCAAGCCGGGAAGCATCATCACCTTCAACCCCCGCAAGGCTTATCCCGAAAGCGATACCGAAATCGCATCGCTGCTGAAGATTGACAAAGAGCAGGCCAAGGAGATGACCGCCGACTTCACCTATCAGGTGACCGAGGTGTCGCGCTTCGCCAAGGCTGAGGTGAACCAGGCACTGTTTGACCAGATTTTCGGCGAAGGAAACATCGCCGACGAGGCTGCCTTCCGCGCCAAGATTGCCGAGAGCATCAAGCAGACTCTTACGCTGGAGACCGACTACAAGTTCCTGCTCGACGTGCGTGCATACCTGGAGCAGAAAGTGGGCGAACTCACCTTCCCCACCGAACTGCTGAAGCGCGTGATGCTGAACAACAACAAGGACCGCGGAGAGAAGTTTGTGGAAGACAACTTCGACGCCAGCATCAAGGAACTGAAGTGGCACCTGATCAAGGAGCAGCTGGTAAGCGCCAACGGCATCAAGGTGAACGACGATGACGTGAAGAACGTGGCTATCGAGGCTGCACGCGCACAGTTTGCACAGTATGGCATGAACAACGTGCCCGAAGAGTATCTGGAGAACTACGCACAGAGCATGCTCAAGGACAAGAAGAACATCGACAACCTGGTGGATCGTGCCGTGGACGTGAAACTGACAGAGGCGCTGAAAGGCGTGGTGAAACTGGACGAGAAGAAAATCTCTATTGACGACTTCAACAAGATGTTGCAAGAAAAATAGACTTTTTTATAAAAAAAATCCCTTACAAGGGAGCATATCGACTTTTTTTATTAACTTTGTTCCTATGAATAAAAAGAAAAAGGCGGTATGCCCCCTTTTTTATGTTCCATTTTTTCGTAACATTTGATATAAAGACATGATGAACGATTTTAGAAAATACGCTACCAGGCACCTTGGTATCAACGGGATGACATTCGACCAGGTGACAAGCGCACAGGCACAGTACCTGAACCCCTATATCCTGGAAGAAAGACAACTGAACGTGACACAGATGGACGTGTTCTCAAGACTGATGATGGACCGCATCATCTTTCTCGGCACACCGATCGACGACTATACCGCCAACACCCTGCAGGCACAGCTGCTGTACCTGGACTCGGTGGATCCCGGCAAGGACATCTCCATCTACATCAACTCGCCCGGCGGAAGCGTGACAGCCGGACTGGGCATCTACGACACCATGCAGTTCATCAGCAGCGACGTGGCGACCATCTGCACGGGTATGGCAGCCTCGATGGCAGCCGTATTGCTGGTGGCAGGACAGGAAGGCAAGCGCTCGGCTCTGCCCCACAGCAGGGTGATGATACACCAGCCGCTGGGTGGCGTGCAGGGGCAGGCTTCTGACATAGAGATCGAGGCGAAGGAGATAATGAAGTACAAGAAGGAACTCTATACCATCATCGCCAACCACTCGCATACCGACTACGAAAAGGTGTGGAACGACTCTGACCGCAACTACTGGATGACGGCGGAGGAAGCCAAGGAATACGGAATGATAGACCGCATACTGGCACGTAAGAAAGACTAAGACCGGGATACACACACGCACCTCTCTCTCGACAGACTGAGAGAAGAGAAGAAACAAAGAAGGAAGAGACTGAAGAGAAATGAAGAAAGCATGTAGTTTTTGCGGGCGACCGGAAAAGGAGGTGTCACTGCTGATAACCGGCATGAACGGCATGATTTGCAGCGACTGCATCATGCAGGCATACCAGATAGTGAACGCCACACAGGAAGCCAGGCAAACCGAAACAGAAAAGGAGTTCAAGACCAAGAAGGTGCCCAAGCCCAAGGAAATAAAGGAATACCTGGACCAGTATATCATAGGGCAGGACGAAGCGAAAAGATACCTCTCGGTGGCTGTATACAACCACTACAAGCGACTGCAACAGCCGCAGGACGACAACGGGGTGGAGATAGAGAAGAGCAATATCATTATGGTGGGAAGCACGGGTACGGGAAAGACGCTGATGGCCCGTACCATCGCCAAACTGCTGGATGTGCCCTTTACCATCGTCGATGCTACCGTGTTCACGGAGGCGGGCTATGTGGGCGAGGATGTGGAGAGCATCCTGTCAAGACTGCTGCAGGTGGCCGACTACAACGTGAAAGCGGCTGAAAAAGGCATCGTATTCATCGACGAGATAGACAAGATTGCACGCAAGAGCGACAACCCCTCCATCACCCGCGACGTGAGCGGAGAGGGCGTGCAACAGGGACTGCTGAAGCTGCTGGAAGGCACCATGGTGAACGTGCCGCCCAAGGGCGGAAGGAAGCATCCCGACCAGGACTATATACATGTGGATACACGCAACATACTGTTTATCTGCGGCGGCGCCTTCGACGGCATCGAGCGCAAGATAGCACAGCGACTGAACACCCACGTGGTGGGCTACGACTCGGTACAGAACGTGAGGAAGATAGACAAGAGCGACCTGATGCAGTATATCCTGCCGCAAGACCTGAAGTCGTTCGGACTGATACCCGAAATCATCGGACGACTGCCGGTGCTCACCTATCTGAACCCGCTGGACAGAGAGGCGCTGACCAAGATACTGATAGAACCCAAGAACTCTATCGTGAAGCAATACCAGAAACTCTTTGAGATGGACGGCATACAGCTCACCTTCAGCGAAGAGGCGCTGAAAATGGTGGTTGACAAGGCGGTGGAGTACAAGTTGGGAGCGCGCGGACTGCGTGCCATCGTTGAGAACATCATGATGGATGCCATGTTTGAGGCACCCTCCAAAAAGATGAAGAAGCTGGAGGTGACCTCGGAATATGCGGCAAGGCAGCTGGACAAGATACGCCCCAACAACTGATATTCAAAAAAAGGAAGACAGGAGGAATTATGGCAAACGGAAAAAACTTGACCGAAGCACTTAAAAAGAATTTCGGCTTTGACTCGTTCAAAGGAGAACAGGAAGCGATCATCCGCAATCTGCTGCAGGGCAACGACACCTTTGTGCTGATGCCTACCGGCGGAGGAAAATCGCTGTGCTACCAACTGCCAGCTCTGCTGATGGAAGGGGTGGCAATCGTGGTGTCTCCACTGATAGCCCTGATGAAGAACCAGGTGGACTTCATCAACAACCTGAGCGAGGTGGACGGCGTGGCTCACTGCCTGAACTCATCGCTCAACAAAGCCAGCATCGACCAGGTGAAGAAAGACATGCGCGAGGGACATACCAAACTGCTGTATGTGGCTCCCGAGTCGCTGACCAAGGAAGAGAACGTAGAGTTTCTCAAGTCGGTCAAGATTTCGTTTTACGCCATAGACGAGGCCCACTGTATCTCTGAATGGGGACACGACTTCCGCCCGGAATACCGCAGGATACGCCCCCTTATCAACGATATAGGCGCGGCGCCCATCATCGCCCTTACCGCTACTGCCACCGACAAGGTGCGCACAGATATCAAGAAGAACCTGGGCATTACCGACGCCAAGGAGTTCAAGAGCTCGTTCAACCGCCCCAACCTGTACTACGAAGTGCGCAACAAGACGAATGACGTGGAGAAAGACATCATCCGCTTCATCAAGCAGCACACGGGAAAGAGCGGCATCATCTACTGTCTGTCGAGGAAAAAGGTGGAGGAACTGGCGGCCATCCTGCAGACCAACGACATCAAGGCGGCTGCCTATCATGCCGGACTCGACTCGGTGACACGCTCGCAGACACAGGACGACTTCCTGATGGAGAAAATAGACGTGATAGTGGCTACCATCGCCTTTGGCATGGGTATCGACAAGCCCGACGTGCGCTTCGTGATACACTACGACATCCCGAAAAGTCTGGAGGGCTACTACCAGGAGACGGGACGCGCGGGACGAGACGGCGGAGAGGGCATCTGCCTGGCTTTCTACTCCAACAAGGACCTGCAGAAGCTGGACAAGTTCATGGAGGGCAAGCCCGTAGCGGAACAGGACATCGGAAGACAACTGCTGCAGGAAACGGCGGCGTATGCCGAGTCATCGGTATGCCGCAGGAAAATGTTGTTGCACTACTTTGGCGAGACTTACGACAAGGAGAACTGCGGCAACTGCGACAACTGTCTGCATCCCAAGAAGAAAAGGGAGGCTACAGAACAGCTGGTGACCGCCTTGAAAGCCATAGCGACCACCAAAGAGAATTTCAGAGCCGACTATATCGAGGACTTCATCGTGGGCAGGGAGACCAACGAGATAGTGGCACACAAACATCATGAACAGGAGGACTTCGGCGCGGGAGCCGATGAAGATGAGAAAATATGGAATCCCTTGTTGCGACAGGCGATGCTGGCAGGCTACATCAAAAAGGATGTGGAGAACTACGGCTTGCTGAAACTGACCGCAGAGGGCAAAAAGTTTATCAAGAAACCAGTAACCTTTATGATTGTTGAAGATAACGAATTTAACGAAGAAGAAGAATCATCCATGGAACATGAGGGGGGTACCAGTGCGCTGGATCCTACCCTGAACGCCATGCTTGTGGATTTGAGAAAGAAAGTATCAAAACGGATGGAACGACCACCCTACGTCATCTTCCAAGACGTATCGCTGGAGCAGATGGCTACCGACTATCCCGTAACCCTTGAAGAACTGAAGAACATCCAAGGCGTGGGAGAAGGAAAGATAAGGCATCCTTACGCCCAGGAGTTCGTTGACCTGATCAGACGCTACTGCGAGGAAAATGACATCGTGAGACAGGCTGACCTGCGCGTGCGTACCGTGGCAAAGAAATCTGTGCTGAAGGTGAGCATCATACAGAGCGTGGACAGAAAAATAGCACTCGACGATATCGCCAACGCCAAGGGAATAGAGTTTGACGAACTGCTCAACGAGGTGGAGGCCATCGTCTATTCAGGCACAAAACTCAACATCGACTACTTCTTGGAAGATGTGATGGACGAGGATCACGTGGACGACATCTACGAGTATTTCCAGGAGTCAGAGACCGATGACCTGGATACGGCCATCGAGGAACTTGGCGAAGACTATTCTGAAGAGGAAATCAGACTGGTAAGAATCAAGTTCATCAGCGAGATGGCAAACTGAACAAGAAACGCAGAGCCAATGTTTTTCTATTGCTCTGCGTTTTTTCTTTCCCTCTTACTTCCTCATCCGGGTGTTCACCGGCAAACTGTTGTCTGCCGACATAATAGGACTGGTGTTATGGGCGGCTGACAAATGCTTCAAAACGGTCGTTGATGTCGAGCAGGTCGGCAGTAAGCAAGGCACGGCACTTATCCATAATGTCATCGCTAAAGCCGCTGTTTCTTACCACGCTGAAACGATCTGCGCTGGCTATCGAGGCGGTCATGGCTCCAATGGTATCAGAATCGCCACCAGCGTTTCCGGCCGGTGATTCGGGTCTGCCATCAGCCATTCTGCCACGGCAAGTGTCATCACAGTATCGTCCGTGAACCGGCTTCCTCTTGGAACCAGTTCAAAATCCTCAGTCTTTATGTTGCGCCATTCGCGGATACTGCCAACGATATCGCCTATGATTGCTCCTAACATACCCCATATATTATCTTATTGTTAAAATTCCAGTCTGAATCCCTTTTGCTTCAGTTCCTCATACTTCGCCTTGTTGAAACGGAAGAGGAAAGCCTCTTTCTTCTGCGACGGGTTTACGGTCTCGTCCATCTGGTCCAGCAATTCCAACCGTTTCATCTTGTTGTAAAAATTGCGGCGGTCGAAACGCACATCCAGTATAGCCTCGTAGAGATTCTGCAGCTCCTTGATGGTAAAGGCCTCGGGCAGCAACTCGAAGCCTACAGGCTCGAAGTGTATCTGCTGACGCAACGCCTGCTCAGCCTTACGGAGTATCTGGTCGTGGTCGAAAGCCAGCTGCGGCACTTCGTCCAAGGCAAACCATCGCGCATCAGCAGCATCGTCACCGCCCTTCACCTCCTGCATCCTCACCAGGGCATAATAGGCAACGGTGATGACACGCTCACGAGGGTCACGCTGGGGAGCAGTGAAGGTATGGAACTGACGGATGTATGCACCCTCTAATCCTGTCTCTTCCTGCAATTCACGCAGCGCACCCTCCTCGGCACTCTCGTCCATCTTCAT
>CALZXH010000058.1 GCA_945830055.1 uncultured Prevotella sp. | reverse complement strand
GCCTGAAAAGATATCCCTGCTGTTTGTATGCCTCGGCAATATATGCCGCTCGCCGGCTGCCGAGGGCATCATGCAGCAACTTGTGGAGCAAGCAGGACTGGCAGACCGCTTTGTCATCGACTCTGCCGGCATCGGAGGATGGCATGTGGGCGACCTGCCCGACAAACGAATGAGGCGCTGCGGTAAGGCGCATGGCTACGACTTCTGTAGCAGGGCACGGCAGCTGCAATCAGGCGATTTTGACCGCTTTGACTATATTATTGTGATGGACAGCGACAACTACCGACAGGCAAGTTGCGTGGTTCGCAACAGCCATCAGAAAAGCAAAATCAGAATGATGGCTGACTATCTCACCACACATGCCGGATACAGACTTATTCCCGACCCCTATTATGGCGGAGAAAGGGATTTTGAGCTGGTTATAGAACTGCTCGAAGATGCCTGCAGCAATCTACTCCGCCAACTCACCAAATAGTACTTCAATGGGCACTCAATGCCTACTTATTGAGTACCCGTTGAGTTATTACTGAGTACTTAATGACTCCACCTTAAACTACTACCCATGAAAAAACATCTTCTTACACTCCTGTTGCTTTTCGCCGCCCTATCACTGGCAGCATCCGATCGCACGAAGACCAACTTCAACCGGCAATGGCTGTTGAAGATAGGCGACATGGCAAACGCACAAGCCAAGACCTACGACGACAGCCAATGGCAACCTGTCACCCTCCCCTATGCATTCAACGGTGACGAGGCTTTCCGTAAGGACATCAAGGAACACACCGATACGGTGGCGTGGTACAGAAAACACTTCACCATAGGCAACATCAAAGGGAAGAAGGTGTTCATCGAGTTTGAGGGAGTGAGACAAGGAGCTGACTTCTACATCAACGGGAACCATGTGGGATACAGCGAGAACGGAGTGATGGCATGCGGCTTTGATCTCACCCCATATATCACCGAAGGCGAGAACGTTATCGCCGTGAGATGCGACAACAGCTGGAAATACCGCTCACGCGAAAACAACAGTCCCTACCAATGGAACAACGACAACTTCAACGCGAACTATGGCGGCATTCCCAAGAACGTATATCTGCACATCACCGACCGCGTGTACCAGACACTGCCGCTCTATAGCAATCTGGGAACCACGGGCACCTACGTGTATGCACAAGACATCGACATACCAGGCAGACAGGCCACTATCAACGTGGAGTCACAGGTAAGAAACGAGACGGACAAGGACCTTTCGCTGGCGCTGACGGTGGAAATCACCGATGCCAACGGCAAACCGGTGGCACAGTTCGAGGGTAGCCGCATCACGGTCAAGGCAGGTGCAACTGCCGTGGCAAGCGCCCGGAAAAGGTTGACCGGCCTGCACTTCTGGTCGTGGGGCTATGGCTATTTGTACAACGTGACTACAAGACTGAAGACAGGCAAGAGCAACGCCACCGATGCCGTACGGACGCGCACAGGCTTCAGGAAAACCCGGTTCGCAGAGGGCAAGATATGGCTGAACGACCGGGTGCTTATGATGCACGGCTACGCACAACGGACCTCCAACGAATGGCCGGGTGTAGGACTCTCCGTGCCTGCATGGCTCAGCGACTACAGCAACGGACTGATGGTGGCGTCTGGCGGCAACCTGGTAAGATGGATGCACGTGACCCCCTGGAAGCAGGACGTGGAATCGTGCGACCGCGTGGGACTGATACAGGCCATGCCTGCCGGCGATGCCGAGAAAGACGTGACGGGCCCCAGATGGCAGCATCGCGTAGAACTGATGCGTGATGCCATCATCTACAACCGCAACAATCCCTCCATCCTGTTTTATGAAGGCGGTAACGAGAGCATCAGCCGTGAACACATGATGGAACTGAAAGCCATCCGCGACCAATATGACCCACACGGAGGAAGAGCCATCGGATCAAGGGAGATGCTCGACATCAACGAGGCGGAATACGGTGGCGAGATGCTCTATATCAACAAGTCAGGCAAGCACCCCATGTGGGCTATGGAATACTGCCGCGACGAGGGATTGCGCAAATACTGGGACGAACACTCCTATCCCTACCATAAGGAGGGCGACGGTCCTCTCTACCGAGGCAAGCCGGCACAAGACTATAACCATAATATGGATGCCTTTGCTCTGGAAATGGTACGCAGGTGGGAGGAATACAGAAAAGTGCGGCCGGGTGGCGGCAAGCGTTCCTCGGCTGGCGGTGCAAAGATTGTATTCAGCGACACTAACACCCATCACCGCGGAGAGAGCAACTACCGTACCAGCGGCGTGGTGGATGCCATGCGCCTGCCCAAAGATGCGTTTTACGCCCATCAGGTGATGTGGGACGGATGGGTGGAGCCTGAGACTCCGCATACCCATATCGTAGGACACTGGAATTATAACAACGGAACTCGAAAGAACGTGTATGTCATTTCCAATGCCGAAGAGGTGGAACTGTTCATCAACAAAAAAAGCTTGGGCAAAGGCAAGAGAAGCCACGACTACATCTTCACCTTCGAAAACATTGATTTCCAGTCTGGTACACTTGAAGCAGTTGCGAGCAACGGCAGCAGCGACAAACGCGAAACGGCAGGTGAGCCCTATGCTATCCGCCTGACTTCCATCACCAACCCCGAAGGCATGAAAGCCGACGGAGCGGACATGGCATTGGTGGAGGTGGAAGTGACCGACAAGCAGGGACGCCGCTGTCCGCTGGACGACCGCATGATTCACTTCACCCTGCAAGGAGAGGGCCAATGGATAGGCGGTATTGCCATGCACGGCGATAACGAAGACAACTACGTGGGCCACACCTCGCTACCCGTGGAATGTGGAGTAAACCGCGTCCTGCTACGTTCTACCACCCAAGCCGGTAAGATAACACTCACGGCAAGGGCAGAAGGCATGGCACCCCAAATCATCACACTTGCCACCCAGACGCCCGAAGACAATCCTCTGCCACAATACACGCTTCCCTGCCAGCTACAGCGGGGAGAAACGCCCTCTACACCGTCGTACAAAGACCGTTTCAGCAGTGTGGAGATTATTGCCGCCGAGACTGGCAGCAACCAGCAGGACATTCAGGCCTCATACGATGACAACGAACTGTCGGAATGGAAAAGCGACGGCAAGCTTGAGAACGCCTGGGTAACCTACCATCTTGACCATCAGGCACAAGTGAAGAAGGTATCGCTCAAACTCACGGGTTGGCGCTCCCTTTACTATCCCCTTGCCGTATTTGCAGGCGACACCAAGGTATGGGAGGGCTATACCCCGCCCTCTTTGGGCTACGTGCATATTGACATTGATAATCCCATACCCAGCGACCGCATCACCATCAAGATGCTGGGACCAGCCACCAAAAAGACAGAAACCGGTGACACCGCAGAACTGGCAGGCGGAAAGGCGGGAGAACTCGACCGCATAACAACCGCCAAGGGAGCAGTAAGCCTGCGCATTGTGGAAACGGATATATTGGAATAAAAAACGAACGGAACTTGTCACAGAGGCAAGTTCCGTTCATTTTAAGTTGTTCCTCAAAAACCGCTTTGGCAGATTCTTGATACTATTTTTTGTGGAGCTGGAGGGATTCGAACCCTCGTCCAAACAGGGAAACAACACGCTTTCTACATGCTTATTCCGGACTTCATTTTCGTGCATCGGCAAGACCCGGACCACCAACCGACACCTTATTCCCTAAAACTTCATCTGAACATCGGGACCTGAACAGACTATTTCCGATTTACCTGCACCGCCGGATCGGGAAGATTCGGAACTACATCCCCCGGGCGATGTCTCGTTCCATCACCTGGTGACGGAATAAAGCCAGTAATCTACTGTACTTCGATTAGGCAGCGAGAGCGTAATTGTTTTCGCCAATTAAATTGCCGGCCGAATGGATTATGGAGTTTACAGCCGTCACTCCGCATGCTTACGTATCACCTCGACCCGCTGTCAAATCCAGTCAACCCCAAATTATCAACAGGCTTTGGTAACAAAGCTTCTGCAAAGATAGTTATTTTCCTGTATTCCAACACCGTTTTTAGGCAAAAAATGAGTAACTTTGCAATAATTTTACCGTTTTTCGGTTATATAGATATCAATGTTACACAATTTCTGACACTTATCATATGAGTTCTACAAAAAAAACACTTGCCATTATTGTAATGTGCTTGGCATATTCAGTTACGATTCTTGCCCAGTCAATGACCGATGCGCAGATTATCAAGTTTGTCACAGAGGAACAAAGCAAGGGATCTTCACAGGCACAGATAGTGACCAAACTGATGCAAAAGGGAGTAACCATTGACCAGATAAGGCGCATCAAGGAGAAATATGAGAAGCAGCAAGGCAAGGACGGTATGGGTATAGTTGATGTGACCGGCAAAGAAAAGACCGACAACAGATTGCGCACCAACAACAGCAAGTTGAAAGAGAAGCAAGACATAAGGACAAAGAATTTCCAGCTGAAAGAGGATGAAGAGATAAGGAAAAAGCGCTTCGTCACCCGCAAGGACCAAGAGACTGACGAACAGTATATGATGCGTAAGGAATTGAGCTCATTTATGCCTGACTCAACAGAGATTTACGAGCAAGAGTATCTGGATAAGCTGGCAGAAAAGAAAGACAAGAGCAGACAGGTGTTCGGTAGGGACATTTTCAACAACAAGGAGTTGACCTTTGAGCCCAACATGAACATTGCCACCCCACAAGACTACCGGCTGGGAGCAGGAGATGTGGTATATGTGGATGTTTGGGGAGCATCGCAAGAGAGTTATGAGAGCACCGTATCGCCCGACGGCACAATACAGTTAGAGGGATTCGGACCTGTAGAAGTAGGTGGACTCACCGTAGCACAAGCCAATTCAAAACTGAAATCCACACTGGGTGCCAGATACAGCAGTTCAAAGATAAGGCTCACCGTAGGACAGACAAAGACCATCATGGTGAACGTGATGGGAGAAGTGGAGTTTCCGGGTTCCTACACGCTGTCGGCATTTGCCACTGTGTTCCATGCACTTTACATGGCAGGAGGAACCAACGACATCGGAACCTTGCGAAACATCAAGGTATATCGCAGAAACAAGCTGGTGAGTACCGTTGACATCTATGACTACATCCTGAACGGCAAACTGACTGGAAACATCAAGCTTGCCGACAACGATGTCATCGTGGTCAGCCCTTATGACTGTCTGGTGAAAATATCCGGTAAGGTAAAACGCCCCATGTTCTATGAGATGAAGAACAGCGAGAGCATCAAGACACTGATTGACTATGCAGGCGGCTTCAAGGGAGACGCCTACAAAAAGGCGGTAAAATTGTTCAGGAAAAGCGGAGCCACCTACTCCGCCTACCACGTGGAAGAGTTTGACATGACCAGTTTCAAATTGAACGACGAAGACTCTGTGAGTGTTGACTCAGTGCTGGCGCGTTATGCCAATATGGCCGAGGTACGCGGGGCCGTATTCCGCCCGGGCATGTATCAGATTGACGGAACACTGAACAGTGTGCGCACGCTGATAGAGCGTGCCGACGGACTGACAGAAGATGCCATCCAGACGCGAGGTATCATCCACCGTCTGAAAGAAGACAGGACACTGGAAGTAATCTCTGTGGATTTAAAGGCTGTCTTGGAAGGTACAGTAGCAGATATTCCATTAAAAAGCGAAGATGTACTGTATGTAGCAAGCAGAAAGGAACAGATGACCGCACAGACCATCACCATCCACGGTGAAGTGATGTACCCTGGCATTTACCAATATGCAGAAAAGGAGACACTGGAAGACTTTGTCTTACAGGCTGGAGGACTCACTGAAGCTGCCTCGCTGGTAAAGGTGGATGTGGCACGCCGCATTGTCGTCAACAATGCCAACACCTCTACCGATACGCTGGCACACGTATTTACCTTCGCCCTTAACGAAAACTACCAGATTAAAGGCGACAGTGCCTTTACACTGATGCCCTTCGACGAGGTATATATCCGCAAGAGTCCTGGCTATCAGGAGCAGCAAAACGTTACCATTGAAGGTGAAGTGCTCTTTGGCGGCACATATACACTCTCGAAAAAAGACGAACGTCTGAGCGACCTGATAAAGAGAGCAGGCGGAGTGACAGACATGGCGTACGTAAAAGGAGCACGCCTGCTGAGGAAGGTTACAGAATTGGAACGCAAGCGCATGGAAGAAGTAGCAAAGATGCAGCGCGAGCAGAAAGAGCAAGTAATGATAGAACAGGCGTTGAAAAGCGGACGTTCTACAGCTGACCTCAAAACGTCTGCCGACAACTACAAATATGAGATTCCAGAAACCTACCCTGTAGGAATAGAGTTGGAAAAGGCGCTGGCCAATCCAGGTAGCGATGCCGACCTGGTGTTGCGTGAAGGCGATCAGATCATAGTGCCGCTCTACAACGGTACGGTGAAGATAAACGGCGAAGTGATGTATCCTAACACCGTGGGATTCAAGAACGGCAAGAAGGTGAAGTACTACATCAACCAAGCCGGAGGATTCAGCAACCAGGCGAAGAAAAGCCAGACATACATCATCTACATGAACGGTGACGTGGCAAAGGTGACACGCAATACCAAAGTACAACCCGGTTGTGAGATAGTAGTACCAGCCAAGACCATGAACAAGATGACCACCACCGAGACCATAGCACTCGCATCGGGTACCGCGTCTATCGCCACCATGATTGCCACATTGGTGAACATCATGAAATAACTAATCATGCGGTTTCAATAACGAAAACATCAGCAGTAATGAAAGATAACAACGAAAATGAAGTGATAGCCGCCAGAGTCAACTACAGACTGGTATTCAAAAGGATATGGGAATATAGGAGAATATATTATTACTCACTACCCATCGCATTCATACTTGCATCACTCTTTATCATCTGTATTCCGAGAGAGTATCATGCCGAAACGAAAGTGGCTCCCGAAATGGGTAATAACATGGCAAATGGCACATTAGGCTCGATAGCCTCCTCTTTTGGATTTGACTTGTCAGAGATGCAGACATCAGACGCCATTACTCCCCTGCTCTATCCAGACCTGATGGACGACAACGGATTTGTGGTCTCATTATTGAAGATAAGAATCAAAACCGAGGATTACGATACAGACTATTACACCTACATCAAAAAACATCAAAAGAAAGCGTTCTGGAACAACATCAGAGACTTTGTCATGAGTTTGTTTCCCGCCAAAAAGGCACCCGAAAAGAAAGGATTTGACCCCTACAATCTTTCCAAAGTAGATAACGACATTGTACAGAAGGTCAGAGGTGACATCAAGGTGTCGGTAGATAAGAAAACCGGAGTGATTTCCATCCTGACAGGCGCCCAGGATGCGACCATCGCCAAGATATTGGCAGACTCTACACGTGAGCGTTATCAGCAATTCATCACAACCTACAGGACCAACAAGGCAAGAATTGACATGGACTACTACAAGGAACTGATGGATAACGCAAAAAAGGAATACGAGGACGTTTGTTACCAGTATAGCAAGTATTCCGATTCCAATATGAACCTTCAATTAGAGGAATACAAGACCAAACTCACGAATCTGGAGAACGAGATGCAAATCAAATACAACACCTATACCACCATCGTGACACAGTATCAGGCCTCCAAAGCAAAAGTGCAGGAGCGCACCCCCGCCTTCACGATTATCCAGGGAGCGTCCGTACCCATCAAGCCCGACAAGCCCAAGCGCATGTTCTTTGTGGCGGCAATGGTGTTGCTGACGTTCATGGGCACCTCTGTTTATGTGTTACGTGATATAATCCTGTAGAACCATCGTGCATCCGCAATCAGTTCATAAAACCAAACGGATCTTTTCCAATTCCCTGGTGTTGTTCTGCCGCATGCTTTTGCTGACACTGATTAATCTGTTGTCAGTAAGAGTATTGTTGAAAGGTCTTGGTACAGAGGATTATGGCATTTACAATGCCGTGGCTGGTCTGGTTTGTACCGCCACCTTTATCGTCACCGTTCTTGCGGATGGAATGCAACGTTTCTATTCCATTTCCCTGGCGGAAAAAGACAAGCAAAAGACCCAACGCTTGTTTTCCGCCAGCATCTACATTGTACTGGCTCTGGCACTTTTGCTCACACTGGTATTCGAGAGTTTCGGCACGTGGTTTCTCAACACCTTTCTCACGATTCCCGCCAACAGACTACCGGCCAGCAATATTGTTTTCCAGTTGTCCTTTTTCAGTTTCATCATCCAGATTATCCAAATCCCGTTCATGGCCACGGTATTTGCCAACGAGAAGATGGGATGGTATGCCCTGTTCTCTACCTTCGAGTGTTTATTGCGCTTTACATTCGCACTTCTGATAGGCTGCGTTGCCATGGACAATATGGTGTTTTACGCCACTGGCTATTTTATCACCTCCTTATTAGTCTTTTCGTTATATCTGTCCGTAGTCCTGAAGAACCATCCTGAATGTAGGTTGACCAAGCATATTGGGAAAGACACCTATAAGAGTATGTTGTCCTTTTCCGGATGGACTGCCTTGGGAGCCACCGCCAACATGGGACTATTTCAAGGAAGCACGCTGCTGCTGAACATTTTCTTTGGTCCGGTACTGAACGTTGTGTTTGCCATTGCCTTGCAGGTTTACAATGCCTTCACCTCCTTGTGCAACAATATCGTGACCGCCTTTAAGCCGGCCATGATCAAATCCTATGCCAGCGGCGATTACAACTACCTGCAAACCTTGTTTATGATTGGCAATAAAGCCATTTTCGCCTTGGTCGCTTTGGTAGCCGTTCCCCTGTGTATAGAAATGCCGTGGGTGTTGTCTGTATGGTTAGACGACGTCCCTCAGGAGACTCCCTTGTTTTGCAGGCTCATGATGCTTCTAGTACTGTGCCTTTCTTTAAACAGTCCGATAACCATCATCGTCCAGGCTACGGGTAAAGTGAAGCATTACCATCTCTTTGTGGATTCCATTATGCTTATGTGCGTTCCCGTCTCTCTCTTCGTCTTTCTGTTTGGAGGTCGCAGTCACTATATCATGTTCACCATGATTCTGTTGAGCGTGTTGGCACACATCACACGACTGTTCTACCTGAAAAGGATTTTCCCGCCCATCAGCATCACCCATTATGTACATAGATTCCTTCTTCGCGCGGCTGTGGTTATCGGTATTGCCTTTATTGTCACAGGTCTGGTACACCGCATGACAGGCGACACACTGTTCGGCAAATCCATCGTCGTGGTCTGCTCCACCGCCGTCATAAGTCTCCTGACCCTGTCCCTTATTTTGGATTCGCAGGAAAGGGGCTACATCATACAAATGGTTAAATCATTTAAATCACCAACACATGGAATTTAGGCTCTACGATAATATCCTGACCATATTCTACTTGCTGGCATGGGTGTTTACGCTGATTTGGTATCAAAGAAAGGAGCGTACGTTTGATGCTGGTTCAGCCATCATCATCTCCTATGTCTGTTACGCCTTCTTCTCCTTATTGAGTCTGAATGACGAACTGTTCAGTGACAGTTATGAACCGCTGACCTTATTCCCCTTCATCTATCTGTATGGCATGTTGATGTTGTCGCTGCTTCCAGCCATCTACCACCATCTGCACCCCACAGACACCATCTCCCCGCCCCAGACACGAATAATTTATATCATCTGTATTATCAGTATCATCTGTTCCATCGGCTTAATCGGAGATTTGTCGGGCAATGTGCAACAGGGTCTTTTCAAGATAGTTACCGATTCTGATGCGGGTAATGACGCCTATAAGGAACAGGCGAAAGAAGCCGCCGACAACGCCCGTGGAGGCATTGAGAATCTGCTGTCGGTCATATACAACAGTATCTCGGACATCATCATCTTCGTGTTCTTTTATCTGCTCACCACCTATCAGAAGAACAAGATAATGGTAGGTCTGATGCTGTTCTGCGTCACCATTGGCATGGTATCTCCCGTTATGCATGGTCAGAGAACAGGTATTATGATGACCGTATTCTCCATGATTGTGGGTTATATGGTATTCAAGCGATATCTGTCCGCCACTGTCAATAGAATCGCCAAAATCATAGGTATCTGTTTCCTGAGTGTTGTCAGCATTCCCCTTATCGCCATTACCTTCAGCCGTTTCGCCTCCCGCGCCGCAGGAGTCATGGGCTATCTCACCTGGTATATCGGACAGGCAAACCTGTATTTCAACAACTATGCTTTGGATGCCGGAGGAACACGCAACGGCGATAGGGTCATCAACCTGTTCAAGCGTCTTATCGACTCCGACACGCCATCCAATTACGTGGAGCGCCGAGAGATGTACAAGAACCTCGCCATTGACGACCATCTTTTCACAACCTTTGTAGGTGACTTCTGCATTGACTTTGGTCCGCTGTTGGCAGTCATCATCTTTCTTGTCTTTTACCTTTGGGTGCTCTCGAGAATACAAACGGAAAACAAGACCATCCTATTGCACCAACTCTATCTACTGTATTTCACGATGTGCATCTCCATGCAAGGAGGCATGTATTTGTTTGCCTACGCAGACACCGCCAACCTGAAAATCATTACAGCCATGCTCTTTTATGGCTATCTGGTTTATCATGAACTATTGCTCAAGAAATTCCCATTACAAAACAGACCGACACCATGCAAACCATAAACGCAAGACTTATCGCACTATATCTGCCCCAATTTCATCCCATTCCTGAAAACGACAAGTGGTGGGGCAAGGGTTTTACCGAATGGACCAACGTGAAAAGGGCAAAGCCTTTGTTCAAAGGTCATCAGCAGCCAAGAGTACCCGCCGATCTGGGCTATTATGATTTAAGGGATGCCCAGACCAGACAGCAGCAAGCCCAAATGGCAAGAGAAGCAGGCATCGAGGGATTTTGCTACTACCATTACTGGTTCAATGGCAAGCAACTGCTCGAGCGCCCGTTTAATGAAGTTGTGGCATCCGGTGAACCTGACTTCCCGTTTTGTCTGTGTTGGGCAAACCATACATGGAGCAACAAGACATGGCAAAGGAATTCATCTGTTCAGAAAAATTCCATTCTGATAGAGCAGACCTATCCCGGATATGAGGATGATGTGAATCATTTCATGACTCTTTTGGACGCCTTCCGCGACAAAAGATACATCAAGGTGGATGGAAGGCTGCTGTTTGCCATATACGAGAGTATTGGATTCCCTCATGTAAGGCAGTTTATGGATACCTGGAACAAACTGGCACAAGAGCATGGCCTTCCTGGATTCTATTTTGTTGGAATGGTGCCCTCTACACTCACCTTCAGCATCGACAAGAACGGCAAACATCACTATGCCAGTCCTAATCTGAAAAGCAGTGCAGATATTTTCAACTATGTTTTATCATTAGGATTTGACGCAGTAAATTCGTTAGGTAAGCGAAGGGGCGAGATGCTTTATGAAGGAAGACTGACAAGCATCATCAAAAGGGGACTACGTCTTGCCGGCATTAACATAGGGAAAAAAACCTACGATTATGAAAAGACGGTAGCCAATTTCTTCGCACCGGAAGATACATGGGAGAACGTGTTTCCGACAGTTCTTCCTCAATGGGACAGAACACCACGCACTAAAGATGCCGAGGGCATCTACATAAATGCCACCCCCGAAAAGTTTGAAACGCATCTGAGACAGGCGTTGGGCATCGTACAGCATAAGAAGAAGGAGCACAAGATTATCTTCTTGAAGTCATGGAACGAATGGGGAGAGGGGAATTATGTAGAGCCAGATACCATTTATGGGCATGGATTTCTTGAATCAATAAAAAAAGTCATCATCCAGTGAGCATCTAACGATGAAAGCAATCAGTGTCATCATCCCCACCTACAAACCGCAAGACTACCTTTGGGAGTGTCTGGAAAGCTTGGAAAAGCAGACCATTTCCAAAACCATGTTTGAGGTTCTCATTGTATTGAACGGCTGTAAAGAGCCCTACTACAGCAACATTTCAAGTCAAATAAAGAGATATACATTGGATGTGCATCTGCTGCATACCGATGTAGCCGGCGTGTCCAATGCCCGCAATATGGGTATAGACAATGCTCAGGGACTGTATATCGCCTTTATAGATGATGACGACTGGGTATCTCCAAATTACCTGTCTGAACTATATGATTGTTCACTTACACATCATGGCATTGCAGTTGCAAATGTCAAAGCCATCAACGATACTACCAAAGAAGAGCATACAGACTATCTCGGCAGGCTGTTTGACAAATTGCACGACCAGCATACAACGGGATTGCTCAAGGCACAT
This sequence comes from uncultured Prevotella sp., assembly GCA_945830055.1. Taxonomy (GTDB): domain Bacteria; phylum Bacteroidota; class Bacteroidia; order Bacteroidales; family Bacteroidaceae; genus Prevotella. The sequence goes on along the minus strand of CALZXH010000058.1, from coordinate 2,318 downwards.
CGGTTGCTCTCATCAGCGTGCTGTAAACTCATTCCCAAAGATCTAATTACAGAAACTCGCTTTTGTACCTCATTGAAACGTGGTGAAGACGCACTTTGGATGGCAGAATTAAGCAACAGGATACAGGTTGTAACCTTCACTTCCCCTACGGCAGTATATTTCAGAAGGGTTAGAATGAACTCAGCTTCCCGACAACACCTCTCCTGTCCTACCATTTTCAAGGAGATGGCAACTCTTCAACAGCGCTTCCTTGCTACCTACCTAAGTGATATAAAGCACTACAATCTACTGCTTTTCTGCCACCGCATTTTGGCAATTGCCAAAGATGCCGTACAAAGATGCTTTTCCAAATGACTTAAACCGGTATCGTCAGACACTCATCACAGATAGATGCCACATTCGGTCTGTGAGTGATAAGCAGCATGGTAGTGTCGGGGCGTGAGGCAAGAAGCCTGCCGAAGAGTTGGTGTTCCGTTTCCTCGTCGAGTGCCGAACTTATCTCATCGAGAAGTAGAACAGTACCGGGACGAAGCAGTCCGCGCGCAATGGCAATACGTTGCGCCTGCCCCTCGCTCAGTCCTCCGCCATGTTCCGACAACAGCATGTCAAGACCGCCGGGGAGGTCAAAAACAAAATCGGCACATGCGGTATGTAGCACAAGGCGCAGTTCCTCTTCGGATGCGTCGGGTTTCGCCATCAGCAGGTTGTTGCGTATTGTACCACTGATAAGCGAGTTCCCCTGCGGTACATACACCACATGCCCCCTCATGCTGATGTCAGCCTCATGCTCGAAGTTCTTTCCATAGAAGGTCACAGTTCCGCTGTCGGGCTGGATGAAATGGAGTATCAGTCGGAACAGTGTGGTCTTTCCAGCACCTGTCGTGCCGAGGATGACAGTCTTGCTTCCCGGACGGAAGTCGTGGGTGAAATGGCTGACCACCTCCCTATCTCCCTTGGCATAGCGGAACGTCACATCGTCCATACGTATTCCAAGCATTGCGCTTGTATCAGTCTGTCCGCCGGCAACTGATACCTCTCCCCCTCCCTTTTCCATCTCCTTCAGTCGGTCGATACTAGCAGTGGAATAAATGATTGAGGGAAACGCGCCCAGCAACGAGAGGATGGGCTGCTGTATCTGTCCCACGAGCTGCAGGAAGGATGTCATCACCCCGAAAGTAATGACACCGGTCCGAAGACCATATGCCCCCCAGACGAAGGCAAGCATATATCCGAGTCCGAAGGTACAGCCCAAAGCAAATCGGCTGAGCACCATAAACCGCGAGCGCCGGATAAAGTTGGTGGTCTGCCTGTCCTGCAGTTCCTCTACCCTGTCCTGCATCCATCTCTCGCCCTGCAGTGAGCGCAGCACCGCATTGAGAGCCACGCTTTCCTGAATCCTCGCCATAATCCTGCTCTCGTCCTCTCGTATGGAGAGAGTGATATGTCTGAGCCGGTGAGAGATGAACTTGCCGATGATGACAGCAATGGGGGTGATCAGCACAAGCGCCCATGCCAAACGGTGGTCAAACCACCTCATCAGCAGGAATGCGCCAACGAGTTGCATGCCCATCACCACCACCTGAGGGAGTTGCACCGCCATTGTCTCGCACACCGAGTCAATGTCCTTCGCCATTCTCGATGTCACGTCGCCCGAATGTAGGTCGTTGTTCTCAAACAGCCGTCGTCTGAACAGTTTGCCAAAGAGGTCGAGACGCAGTTCTGCCACCTTATTGATAAAAGCCTTGCTGGCAAGGTATTGGTTGACCTGTCGCAAGCATACCCCAGCCACCACGGCGGCGGCAAGCAATAACGCCTGCACAGCCATCTCGCCCAGCGTACCGCTCATAGCCACATCGTCGATAAGCCGTTTGCTCAGCCACACGATGAGCAGGGCAAGCGCAGTCTGCGCCAGTCCTGTTAATATACGCACGGCAATATTCAGCCTTATGCCGCGAGAGTTGGCCACAAACCACCTTGCATACCTCATCTCTCTATTACCCCGGCCTTCACCCAGTTCTCTACGAGAGTCTCCACGTCATGCCTTGCCACCTCCGGTTCCACTTCATATTCCTCACACAAAGCCTTCGTAAGACTGTCAATGTCGGAATCCTCGTCCAGCTGTTCCCAAAGCCAGGCGGCAGTTTCGTTAAGACTGACCAGCCTGCTGAAGTCAACGGCTCCCAGTCCTTCTCCAACCAATACTTTCTCTCCGCACACGTCTCGGAGCACTAATCCATCTTTCTTTTTCATTGTTTTCTGATTCTAACAATACTCTGTTAATAATTAAATTAATCGTCTGAAAATGAGCGAGTTAATTA
>CALZXH010000057.1 GCA_945830055.1 uncultured Prevotella sp. | reverse complement strand
TAGGACGAGAGATTTTCATTCTCTAAAGAGGAGTTCGACTCTCCTAGGGACTACTCATTTAAAGAAGTATAATAAAGATGGCAAATCACAAATCATCAATCAAAAGAATTCGTCAGGAGAAGACGAGAACACTGCACAACAAGTACTACGCAAAGACAATGCGTAATGCAGTGCGCAAACTTCGCGCTACAACAGATAAGGAAGAGGCTGTGAAGATGCTTCCTTTAGTTCAGAAGATGCTGGACAAACTGGTAAAGACTCACATTATCCACAAGAACAAGGCTGCCAACCTCAAGTCTGGTGTTGCCTTGCACGTGAATAGATTAGGCTAAACGCGGATATAGCCACAAGAATTAAGTCGGTATCATGGAGATGCCGGCTTTTTCTGTTTTAGGCACGGCTTTGTTTTGTTCTCAGATATCATCAGCAAGCAGTCAGTGCGCACAAATCATCAGCTAGCAGACTGGAGGTGGCAATCATTCGTATTCGTCGAACTCACGTTAATTAAAAGGATCGATTGTTGACTGATAACCTCATAAAACCAACATGATATTTGGTAAAAGGTCTTTCTTATTGCATCATTGTATCGGTTCTGATATCGACCGCACGACGTTCGGTCAATTGACCGACGGAGGTCGGTCAATTGACTGACGGAGGTCGGTCGATTGGCTGACGCCGTGCGGTCGATGAACCGAACGGGAAGATAATGGAACAAGAAAGGACAGAATAACCTGATTACGATAGACAGTCGAGTCTTAAGAATAATCCAAATGATTGGCAAGTCCACTTCAGGTGTCTGTCTGTCGGTTTCTCTTTTACAATCAACATGAGCGGATAAGGTATCTATTTCCTGAATATGTAACGATTTGCCCCCCCCTTGATTTAAATCAAAATAATCTATGCATTCGAGAATCTTCTGCGTTTTTTCTTGCTCATTTTGAGAGTTTTATCTATTTTTGACACCGGAAGGTAATTTGATGCCATGCGTATATGTCTGTAAAGGGATTGGTTAGTTGTTTAGGACTTTGTCTTTTCACCTCCTTGCCGGGTCTCAGTTACGAAAAGAACAGCGGTAGGGTAAAGAAGGATAGCTTATGCGATAGCCTTACTGTACAGATATTCTTCAGAACCAGTCGTTCAGATATTGAACCCAATTTCAAGAACAATCAGGAGAATATATCCCGATTCTTTGCTGTGCTTGACAGTCTTGCCGATACGGAGTCAGTTAGGATAGACAGCGTGGTGCTGGTCAGTTCCTCCGCCTCACCAGAGGGAACTACCATGACCAATGACATGCTGAGCCGCAAGCGGGCTGCCACGGTGGAAAGGCTTTTCAAAGAGCATGGCAAACAGCATGTAAGGTTTCGTATCGTTTCGATGGGTGAAGACTGGAAAACCCTGTCTGCACTGCTGCGTGCCTCCAATATTAAAGGCAAGGAGAAAGCGATAGAGGTGATAGAGAATACGCCCGACAGGGTATTCCATAAGGGGAGACTTGTGGGTAGCCGCAAGAAGTCGTTGATGGACTTGCAGGGTGGTGCAGTCTGGCGTGAGATGAACAAACAACTTTTTCCTCTGTTAAGACAGGCCACGCTGACCGTACACTACTCTTCCAGTACAGAAGAAATACAACTTGCTGATACGCAGGTAGAAGTCAGGGAACCTGATACCCTGTCATCACTGTTACAACCGTCTTCCCCTGTTACAGAGCCGATAAGCGTTTCAACCGAGCCCCTCATCATCTCCAAAAGACCACTGTGCGCTGTAAAGACAAATCTGCTTGCTGATGCTGCCACGCTGGTGAACATCGGTATTGAGATACCTGTTGGTGAGCATTACAGCATAGCAGGAATGTTCTACTTCCCCTGGTGGAAGAGTGGTGCCAACGACATCACCATACAGATGCTTGGAGGTACATTAGAAGGGCGTTACTGGTTTGGAAGCAAAGCTCAAAAGAATCTTCTTACAGGCTTTTTTGCAGGAATCTATGGCGGAGCGGGTTACTATGATTTTCAACTTGGCTCTCTCTCAAACGGCGAAGGTGTGCAGGGCGACTTTTATGTAATGGGAGGAATCAGTGCCGGATATGCACACAGCATCGGGAGAAACCTCCGGCTGGAATACAGTTTAGGAGTGGGCTATCTGCGGAGCGACTACCGAGAATACGTGAGTGCGAAGGGCACCAAGTATGGCGATATCAAGGCAGTGGAATACCCTTGGGAGAAGAAAAGGATTTCGGGATTCCTTCCAAGCAAACTTGAAGTGTCACTCGTATGGCTTCTCTGCGTCAGGAAAGGAGGCGGGCGATGAGGCTCAGGCGTGCCCTCTCTCTCCTTATGACGGCGGTCGCCTTCGTGTCGTGCAGCCGCGACCCCCTCTATTACGCCACCTCGGATATGGCGATGGTGCTTGTCGAGACCGACTGGAGCGCATCGGGAGTCAGTCCGAACGGTGTGAGTGTGTTTGCCTTCAACGAAGCCGATGGCAGTCTGTACAGGCGGTTCCCACCCGTGGCGGCGCAGCAGACATGCCGTCTCAGGCTGCCCCAGGGCGACTATACCTTGGTAGTGACAAACGACAGTCCTGAAGAACTGGAACAGACGATGGCGTTCGTCGGAACGGAGAACATCGGCACCTTCCAGGTCAGAGGCGTGAAGGAAGAGAGGAGGAGCGAGAGACTCTCGGCATTCCTTCAGACCAAGGCGGGAGGCTCTTCGGGGGAATACTGCATTGTAGATCCCGACACCCTTGCGGTGGCTGTGGTAAGGGGGGTGCATGTGTCACCGCAGCAGAAGGACTACTATGACGAGCAGCCCGAGAGCAACGCTACCGGCGAGACGGTCATCGGGGTGCAGGCAAAACCCTTGCCAGTGCTCTCTACCGTGAACATCAAGGCCCATGTCAAGGGACTCAAATATGCGCGGGGCACCACGCTGTCGTATCTGAGAGGGGTAGCCGCAGGTCACTATCCCGGACTGGGAGAAAACAGCAAGGAGCAGGTGGCACAGTCCTTCATACTCAACAACAGGGTCTTTGACCCCGGTTCTGACAGCGACGGCACCATCACGGCAGAGTTCCTCTCGTTCGGACTGACGGGCAACGGTGATACAGACAGCAGGTACTATCTCGACATCAACTTCGTGCTTGTCAACGGCGAGTCCTACCCACTGACGTTTGACGTGACCGACCTTATCTCGGTGGATGTGTCGCTCTCCCTGAAACTCTCTTTGAGTCTTGATCTTGAGATAGAACTTCCGGAGGTGGCGGGCGACGAAGAGGGAGGATTCAACACCGGTGTAGGCGAGTGGGAAGAGGAAATCATAGATGTACCCATGTAATAATATACATAATTCAAAATATAAACATTTAAACATTCGTGATTATGAAAAAAGCAACGTTTTTATTCGCAGGACTTGCTCTCATCGCGGCAAGTTGCTCAGAGACTGAGATCGTGAACAGTACCACACAGGAGGCTCCGGAGACCATCAACTTCTCCGCCTATGCCAACAGGCTAACCAAAGCCTTGCAGACCGATGTGACAACAGCCAACCTTAAATCGTTCAATGTGACGGCTATCGGTAACAATGCGGTTTATTTTGATAATATCACCTTTACTAAAGGTAGTTCCAGAGTTTGGGAAAGTAGTACGGAATATGCGTGGCCTAACTATGCATTGGATTTCTATGCGTACAATATCCCGGAGAATAATGATGAGCAGGACAAAACTGGATTTGCTCACTTCATCAATATTGGAGAAAACAAGAATCTTAAAGTAACCCCTGCCAAGGAGATTGCCCATCAGGAGGATTTTGTGGTAGCTAAAGCTTTAGGTCAGACATTGGCAAGTACCAGTGGACATGACCATCATGCCGTGAACCTAACCTTCAAGCACTATCTTACCCAGTTTGTTATAGAAGCAAAGAACAGTCAACCGAACAACTATAAGGTTGAAGTTACAGGTGTGAGGATTATGAATATTGCAGGCACCGGTGTTTATACTTTCAACAATAGTCAGATGACGGCTTCGACTACGGAAAACGTAAAAACTTCTTATGAGGTATCATTCTCTAATAAGGAACTGAGCTCTGTTACCCATAAAGTGATGGGAGAGAATGGCTATGGACAATGGTATCTTGTCCCTCAAACTGTAACACCTTGGGTACAGTCAAGTGATATAAAGAACACAGCAAATGGAGCCTATCTTGCCCTGAAGGTGAGGATAGCCGCCTCAAACGGAGATAAAGTGTATCCGAAGACTACCGGTGAAGATGGAGATCAGGCCTATGCTTGGATGGCTATGCCCATGCCCAGTGTGGTTTCCGATGATAAGGTATATGATTATGCACAGGGCAAGAAATATACCATTATCTTTAACTTTTTCTCTGATGGAACAGGAGCTGGTTTTGTAGATCCCCAAGAACCGGGCGACCTCGATGGAGATGGTAGTACAGAAGAAGATAAGGGACGGCCTATCGGTGGTCATGTCATCAAGTTCAACGCTACCGTTGAAGACTGGGATGCGGACAATACAACCATCACCATCAACCTCTAATCCCTTTCAGCAGGAGGGGGCTATCAATCCCCCTCCTGCCTCTGATGTTCATGGGAAAACGAACCTTCATATCCATCGTTCTGCTGCTGTCGGTACTTACGGCTTGTCAGAATCAAGAGGAACTCCCCGCAGAGAGGGGCGTCCCTTTGTCATTCTCGACCCAACAGACCAGGGCGGGGCTGTCGTCCCTCTTTGACGATTTCAGAGTTTGGGGCACATGCACCATGGACGGTGCCGATACGGATATCATGCAAGGCTACAGGGTGAACTATGACGCAACGCAAGGATGGACCTATTCCATAGGTGAGGGCACCGAAAACCAGACACTTCAATATTGGAACCCTTCTGCCTCCATGTACCGCTTCCATGCCGGATCGCCGGTGTCGAGGGTGGAGGGTATCACGGCATCCTCGCTAACTCTCAGCATGACATCCACTACCACGCTCAGTGAGACCTGTCTTTATAGCATGCCTCAGGTGGTGAGACGTACTGACTCTGCTTTCGGTAACGCGGTGAATCTGGCTTTTACTTATGCCAATTCCCGTATCAATCTTGCTTTCAAGTATCTGTCGGACACCCAGACGAGTATATCTGACATTAAACTCATTCCGCCTTCGCCTTATGCTACGGTTGCTTCACTTCGGATAGACTACGACTGGTTATTGTCCGCGACCTCCACAGGGGCACTGACAGCTGTCGAACGGAGCAGCGATGCCCTTACCTTTCCTGATGTGGAAGTGCCTGCCCATTCAGCTGACGCTGTTCAGACTTCCATTCCCTGGTATATGATTCCTGACCCCGCAGCAACGGGTACATGGAAAGTACACATTACCGTTGGTAATAAGACCAAGGAGGCAGAGTTTACCATCGACGAACCATGGGAGCCGGGGCGGTCGTATGTCTATCGTTTTGAATATACGGCTGAGGCCAACCTCGTTTTTATGGGTACCGCTACCGAACTGTTCATCGGCGAAGACCCGGAGAATGGCGGAGAGCATTTTTTTGAATGAAGAATGAAGAATGAAGATGAGAATACGGGGAACGAAATATCTGCCTGTGGCGGTCATGGCACTCATGTCGGCCTGTAGTGAGCATGAGGGGCCTTTTGCCGATGGTTCCGCGCAACTGGAGATGACGCTCAGTCCGCAGTCGCTTACCAAGGCGCACTTCACGGACAACGACGGTACAGCCAGTTTTGTGTGGGATGTGAACAGCTGTATGATTGCTGCCATATCGGATGGCATGAGTATTATCCCGTGGACAGACGGCAGTTTCTATTCCCCCATGAACATCTCGCTGATTGACCCGGAGGCAAGCAATAAGGTGCTTGGTGCAGGCTCTGCCCTTACCCTCCTGTCGAACGCGGCAAAAGAGGGTGATGCGATTTACTATCTTTCACCGGTCAACGGCTCTTCCCTTTGCGCTACCGAAGCATCTGCTGAGGGCGTATCAGTCACTTTTTCCATGCCGCACACATTCAGGCAAAGTGCCACTGAGCGTTTGGAAGAGTTTGAGCCTTACTGCTTCATACATGGCGAATCCACTGTGCTGAGTGTTCCGTCGGCGGCAAACAAGAATTTTGTTTCCAATACCACCCGTTTCCTTTCCATTCCAGCCATCTTCCGTTTTAATGTGACAAACAATACTGCTGAAGACGTGACTCTCGAATCGGTAAAAATAAGTTGCGACCGACTTTTCCCTGACCGCCTGCGCTGGAGTTGCGATGCTACCGGCATCAGCATCGGAGAACAGGCGGATAGGTCGGGCTATTTCAACACCATCAAGACTTCCATCAATCCCGGATATGGAGAACTGATAGCGAAGAAAGACGGAGAAACCAAAAGCAAGGGAACCTACTATGCCCTATGCCTGCCGTATGACAGCGATGCTTCCATGACAGGCGCCACCCTCGCCTTTATCCTTGAGACCAAGGACAAAATACACACCTTCAACGTGAGTGCCGCCGAGTTCTTCCGTGATGCGGAAACAGGTCACAAGAAGTTTGAGAGCAACAGGATATACACCTTCAACTTTACACTGAACGAGAACTCCGTAGAACTGGAGGGTGTAGCCATCTCCGACTGGCAGGATGTGCCTTTCTATTATCCCACAGAAGAGGTGTCGGCTTTTGTGTCGCTTAACCCTTCCTATTGGGTACAGGACAGGCAGAACCTCTACACCTACGGTTTTATGAAGATGACCCAAGAAGAATCTACCGTCACCATGTGGGGCGAGTGCAATATCGGTGAATATCTCTATTATGCCAGCGACAACCTGTTTACCTGGAGTCAGGTGGCCCCGTCAAGTGAGTCGGATACTGATTACCTGTCTGACTATTTTGATGGTATTACCGATTTCAAGTGGCAGACTCCTGCAAAGGCAGACTTCATCCGGTTGTTCGGTGTAGAGGAGAACATAGAGATGTGCAGAGACGATGGATCAGGAGTTTATGGACTGCGTGTGAAGAGTGCGGTAAGTCCTGGTTCGTCTATCTTCCTTCCTTGCTCTTACATTACCAAGACGGATTATAACGAAGAGGGCATCACCCGTGTCAAGAGAGAGTTTCACGGATACTACTGGACAAGGGACGCTGTAGATGAAAGCAATGCATGGCTGCTGCATTTCGTGTTTTCGCAGACGGAAACGGTAGAAAACGAAACCTCCACATTCTCTGATTTCACCAAGATACTCAACTCCGGCAATGACCTGTATGAATTTATAGGTATGGCAAAGAGCAACCGATACCCTGTTAGAGCAATACTCCAAGATGAAGAAAATTAAGTTATCCATACAGCTATTGGCATGTATGCTGGCATTTGCTGCCTGCAACAGAGATGATGCAGAACTGTCTGAAAGTCAGGAGAGGCTTTATATCAGTGCTGCATTACAGCCTTTCCCGGAAGATGTGTTGCCCCAGACCAGGGCTGCCAACCATGGTTTTCTCACCTCTTTTGAAGAGGGAGACGAGATAGGGGTGACAGGCGTTGATGCCAATGGTAATGTGATAGATGTATGCAACAATGTAAGGTTTGTCTATCAGCAGTCGGAAACAGTGGATGGAGATACCTGGTCATCGTTTCTGAACGACCGTGGTTACGGCTTTGTGGAAAAGGTCAGCGGGGCGACGTATTTTGCATACTATCCTTATGACCGTAAGTGGGATGGGAAGAATCTGGACTACATCACTGCCCACTTCACCGTGGAGGAGGACCAGCATACCAAGGAGAATTTCACCAAGAGCGACCTGATGGCTCCCGATGAGCCAATATATCCCAATGCCGGAGAACTCCGTTTTGTGATGAACCATAAGATGGCCACCATTTCCATCTTTTATAATAACGAATGGGCCCCTGATGGCACAGCCCTCTATCCCATCACGCTCTTTTCGGGTACTACTCCCACAGGATTTACCATCGCCCATACCTATCGCTCGCAACTCCCTACCAACGAGTATGAGCACCGGCGCAGGTATTTGGTCAATCCCCGGGAATACCCCACAGTAAAACTGGTGGGAAGGTTGGAGGAGTCCAGTTACCGCTATTTCAGTCATACGGTGGATATTGAGCCGGGGCATCTGTATTCTGTCTCTTTCGAAGGGGAACCTTCGGTACCCTACACTGATGGCGTCGATCTGGAACTCGACGACGTGCCCTTTGTGGATAAGAACGGTAACACCGTCACTTTGGGACATACCGTCATCTGGTCCAAATACAATCTTGGAGAGTCTGCTGCCGAGAAATATCCCTTTGCTCCCGCTGCCAACGACAAGGGTGGGCAGAACGGGGGGAAAGACCCGGAGGCAAGGGGAGACTACTACGCCTGGGCAACCACCTTTACCCAGTACGACAACGGGCTGACGGGCTACAATGGTTATGGGTATAATAATTACTTTGACAAGGAATATATGGTGGCACCTCTCGGTGGCACCATCAAGGAGACGGAATACGATGTGGCGCATGCCAAATGGTGGAGAGGCAAATGGCGTCTGCCCACAGAGAATGAGTTCCGTGCCATGTATGAGGGATGCACCTTCGAGGATATAGGCAGTTATAGCGAGACCAACACACGCTATATAGGCGATTATGGCGGGCGTACCAAGGGCACATACAGGTTCAACATCATCAAGGTGACCAGTAAAAAGAATCCCGAGAAGTTCATCTATTTCTCTACGGGAGGCTATCTGGACGGTACGGTGGAGCCGGAAAGGGGAGAAGACGGGCAATATACTGACTCTGGAGACGGGAAGAAGAATGCGGGTATAGTGAATCCCACTACCGCCTATTACCTGAGTAGCAGTGCCTCGCCCACTATACTCAGGTGTATCTCGTATGCCTTTTTCAACGCCAGCAGTCAGTTAATCAATATAAACGGAAGCCGATATACGGGTATGCTCGTAAGACCGGTGTATAGTCCAAACGAAAACAACAACCAATGACACACAGCATAAAAAGGGCAATACAAATATTATCATCACTCCTGCTTTTGTTTGTCGTATCCTGTACTGATGATGAGGCTGTGCATACAGAGAGTGTGGGCACAGAAGGCAGTCTTCAGGTCAATATCAGTACCTTGCAGGAAACCAATCCGGGTGCCTCAAGGGTGGCATACAGCGGGGCGCAGGGCGAGCATACCGAGTTTGAGACGGGCGACTTCTTTGGGCTCTTCGTGTTGGGGGACGACGGAACAGTCAAGTCAAGCAACGTGAAGGTGTATTGCTCGGGTCTGGACAATAAAGGGGCTACGGTGTGGTCCATATACAAGGAGGGCGGCATGCAGGGCAACAGTTCCAACTATCCCTTGTCGGAACTGCTCTCGCAAGGGGCGGCATATTTCGCCTATTTCCCCTACGATGATAGCCTCAATGGTGTTACGGACGCTGAGGGCTTGCAGCTGTATGTAACGGATTTCATGGAGACACTGGTCTCCGACCAGAGCCGCAGTCTGACAGATTACGACCTGTTGGTGGCAAGTAATGTAGCCGGCTGCGAATATGGCAGCGTCTCTGTGGAGGGTAGGAGCGTGAGCCTTACCTTCGCCCACACCTTGGCGATGCTTCGCTTCCACCTTCCACAAGGAGCTGAGAAGTATGACTATCTGTTGGGTGGTGAAGACTTTACGCCTTACTTCATGGGTTCTGCCGACGGGCACGATGAATACAGGTTTCTCTTCAAACCCGGCTGCATACTGGATATCTGCGTCAAGTACCTGCTCAACGGAAAGTTGTACAGGTTCGAGACCGGCAGGTGGAAAGAACTGCGCCCCATCCATACCGCCTCGGGCTATTGCTACACTCTGGACGAAAGTGCCATCAAGGTACCGTACAATACTGCTGTTGATATGGGTACTTCTGTGATGTGGGCGAGTTTCAACCTTGGGGCGGAGGAAGACCCCACGGCAACTGTGGAGAATTTGGGTATGCTGAAAGGCTCCTGTGTGATGTGGGGTGCCAACAACGATACCGGCAACTATGGCAATAGCGCATACACGGCATACAACAACAGCTTCACGGATGGGGTAAAGCCCAACAAACTACCTCTCGGATATTGCTTTACAGGCGATCCGGTTTACGATGCTGCCACAAATCTTTGGGGCGGTCTGTGGAGAATACCAACTGTGGCAGAATGGCAGGAACTGTTCCAGGTCTGTTCGTATAGTATGGCTAACGGGTTGGTTACCTTCACCAGTAAGAAGACGGGCAATGTGATAACGCTGAAAGCGGCAGGCTATTACGACAGCAACACCCCGACATCCACCTCCACTGGCTATTATTGGTCAAGTTGCGCCAGCACCACCAATAGTGTGAAGGCATCGTCCACCATGTTCGGAGGCTCGCCTTCCATCCATACCAATGCCAGCAGATACACGGGGCTCCCGGTAAGACCTGTGTTTTCGAAATGAAGAATGGAGAGTGAAGAATGCATGTTTTTTATGTTTTTTTGGGTTTCTGCCATTGTAAAAATGTGATGTAATCATCGTTTGAACCGTTTATTTTTACTATCTTTGCAAAGATTTTGGAAATTCCTGAAAACAATCAGAAAAATGGCAGAAGACATAATCAAGGATAGTAATTATTCCGCGAGTAACATACAGGTGCTCGAGGGACTGGAAGCCGTGCGCAAACGCCCCGCTATGTATATCGGAGATATCAGCGAGAAGGGTTTGCATCATTTGGTGAATGAGACCGTTGACAACTCCATAGACGAGGCGATGGCGGGATATTGCACGCACATCGAAGTGACCATCAATACCGACAATTCCATTACCGTGCAGGACAACGGTCGAGGAATCCCAGTGGACGAGCATGCCAAACTGCACAAGTCGGCACTTGAGGTGGTGATGACCGTGCTCCACGCCGGAGGAAAGTTCGACAAGGGCTCCTATAAGGTCAGCGGAGGTCTGCATGGTGTGGGTGTGAGTTGTGTAAACGCGCTTTCCACCCGTATGCTCTCGCAAGTGTTCCGCGATGGCAAGATATACCAGCAGGAATATGAAAAGGGCAAACCTCTCTACTCCGTGAAAGTGGTGGGAGAGACCGATTTGCGCGGTACCCGCCAGCAGTTCTGGCCCGATGGTTCCATATTTACTACCACCGAATACAAATACGAAATCATAGCCAAGCGTATGCGTGAACTGGCTTATCTTAACGCCGGTATCACCATTACCCTGACCGACCTGCGTCCTGATGAAGAAGGTAATACCAAACAAGAGGTATTCCACGCCAAGGAGGGACTCAAGGAATTTGTGCGCTATGTTGACAGGCACCGCACCCACCTGTTTGATGATGTTATCTATCTGAAGACAGAGAAGCAGGGCATCCCCATCGAGGTGGCTGTGATGTATAATACCGATTACAACGAGAACATCCACTCGTATGTGAACAATATCAACACCATTGAGGGAGGAACCCATCTGGTGGGCTTCAGAATGGCACTCACCCGTACACTGAAGAAGTATGCCGACAACGATCCTGCCATCAGCAAGCAGATAGAGAAGGCCAAGATAGAGATTGCCGGAGAGGACTTCCGTGAAGGACTCACCGCCGTGATTTCCATCAAGGTGGCAGAGCCCCAGTTTGAAGGACAGACAAAGACCAAGCTCGGTAACAGCGAGGTGACTGGAGCCGTGCAGCAGGCTGTGGGTGAGGCTCTTTCGTACTATCTGGAGGAGCATCCCAAAGAGGCCAAGCAGATATGCGACAAGGTGATTCTGGCAGCTACGGCGCGTATCGCCGCACGCAAGGCACGTGAGAGTGTGCAGCGCAAGAATCCTATGACCGGAGGCGGACTGCCCGGCAAACTGGCAGACTGTTCCAATAAAGACCCCAAACAGTGTGAGATATTCCTTGTGGAGGGTGACTCTGCCGGTGGGTCTGCCAAGCAGGGACGTGACAGATACACACAGGCCATCCTGCCCTTGCGCGGAAAGATTCTTAATGTGGAAAAGGTGATGTGGCACAAGGTGTTTGAGAGCGAGAGTGTGATGAACATCATCCAGAGTATCGGCGTGCGCTTCGGTGTGAACGGTGAAGACGACAAGGAGGCGAACATCGATAAGTTGCGCTACGACAAGATTATCATCATGACCGACGCCGATGTCGATGGATCACATATCGACACACTCATCATGACACTCTTCTACCGCTTTATGCCCAAAGTGATTCAGGAGGGGCATCTCTACATAGCCAACCCGCCATTGTACCTCTGTACGTACAAGAACAAGGCAAGAGAGTATTGTTATACCGACCAGCAGCGTCAGGCTTTCCTCGACAAGTGGGGAGGCGGAGTGGAAGACGGCAAGAGCCTTCACACACAGCGCTACAAAGGTTTGGGTGAGATGAACCCCGAGCAGTTGTGGGAAACTACCATGAATCCCGAGACACGACTGCTCAAACAGGTGACCATAGAGAATGCTGCTGAGGCTGACGAGATATTCTCCATGCTGATGGGTGATGATGTAGAGCCTCGCCGTGAGTTTATAGAGAAGCATGCCACTTATGCCAACATCGACGCATAAAGGTATCTGCTGATACAAGCGAACCGGTATTTCCTGCAGGAATTGTTGCGGAAATACCGGTTTGTTTTTGTGGGATAGTTGGATGCGGATGGCTTGGTATGGGGTCAGAACAACTGGAATTTCATGCCTAAGGAGAGTCCCAGAATATCCCAAAGTGACACATCGGAGTCTTGTATCATGGAGCGGATATACAGGTCGCAGGTGCTTACTTCATAGAACAGTCGTATCTCTTTCACGAACTTTCTGCGCGCATGGGGCACATATACGCCAATACGTTGCCCCAGGAATACGTTGAGGCGTGCTTTGGTAGATAGTGCTTCATAGTATTTGTCGGGATACCTTCCCGGTTGGCGGCTCCAGAACTCGTGCCCATATACCGTGTTGATATACAGTCCACAGGTAAGCGGTTCCAGGAAGAAGTCGTGCGAAAATGTCACATTCCATGGGATGAATGTTTCTTTCAGTGTCATGGTCAGTTTGCTGCGCCTGCTTTGGAATTTGGGCAGATAGCCTATCAGCAAGTCGGTCTCCCACTGCTTGTGTTTCCCGTATTCCCATCCCATTCCGATGGATATAAAACCCATATTGCCCGCATACTGTATGATACTCTGTGTGGGGATGAGTGATTCCCAGTGCTTGCGCATACGGTGGATACGCCTGTCGTAACTTGTGATGATAGTATCTGTTTCCTGCTCTTGTGCCTTGCCCGCTTGTACTGTTCCCAGCATTAGGCATACCAGCACGATGTTAAAAATATACTGTTTCATGGGTATAGCCTGTTTGGGTGAATGTAAAAACGGCATAGTTGCCGTGCTCGGTGCTGTCCATGCCATAGAATATCAGACCGTTGTCGTATATATCCTGTTGCTCCAGGCGGTGTTCGTGACCGTAGATGACGCAATGCAACTGCTTGAAAAACTGCAGGTAGTGTCCGAACGACTTTGCCACGTTATTGTTGAACTGGTCACTGTATGGGGTGGCATGCATCACCACCACACTATGGTCGTATTCTGCATCCCGACTGGTTATCTCATTCTCCATGAAGTCAAAGTTGGGCACTGCCGCAATGTAGTCGTATTCTGTGGCGTTGGTGTTCAGACAAATAAACTTGGTGCGTCCTGCGATGAAACTGAAATCCACTTCACCGAAGATGTAGTCGTATGCTTCATCTCCTGTGCCTAAGAAGTCATGGTTGCCTATCAGTGCCACCCACGGGCGCTGCAGTTGCAGCAGGGCGTCGCGACTTGCCACGAACTCCTTGGTGGTGGCGCAGTCGGTCTGATCACCGCAGTGGATTACGAAGTCGATATCGTTACGGTTGTTGATGTGGCTGATAGCCTTTTTCAATGAGGTAAGCCATCCGTGCGAGTCGCTTATCACCGCCACCTTTATCTCAGGTTTGTTCATACATTCGCGCTCTATGCGCTCGATGTTGGTGGCATTGATGTGGTGCTCTCCGCTGATGCGTACGTCGTAGGGGTGGTATTGGAATACATCTCCACACGAACAGAGTGCCATGATGAGTAACAGTCCAATGGTATTCTTCATAAGTAAACAGTAGTTTTATTAATGCAAGGCTGTTGTACACATGTATAGGTTATACTTGTGCAAAACTACAAGAAAAAATCCATAATACCAGCTCTGATTGGCGGAAAATTTGTTCAAAAATGGTGGAATGATTATAGTTGAATGCCTTTGCTGTCTCTCCTTCGGTAAGGTCATCAATGTGAAGAGGCAGACAGACAATAACCAGTCTTCGTTCTATAAGGAAACAAGCGAAGGAGGCCTTGTTGCCATGAATGTGTGATTATTCTGTCATAAAAGAAATTACCGTTGAGAAAGAATGTCTTTCCCAACGGTAATTGATTATAGGCTCTTGAATCTTTCAGCCTGACTTCGGATGAGTTCGGTGTCTTCGAAGTAGTTGATGCGCATGGCTTCGCGCACTTCTGCCATTGTCTGGGCTGCTGTCTCGCGTGCTTTCTCCGTTCCCTTGCGCAGGATGTTGTATATCTCGGGGATATCCTGTTCCAGTTCGTGACGGCGCTGGCGCATCGGTTCGAGCATGTTGTTGAGGATGGTGTTGAGGAATTTCTTGCATGTCCCGTCACCGATGCCTCCGTGAACATAATGCTCCTTGAGGTCGTCGAGATTCTTGAACTCCGGCCAGTAGTTGGCGAAGTCGTCGTCGCAACTGAATGCCTCAAGATATGTGAACACGGCGTTGCCCTCAAGGTTTCCCGGCTCGTCCATCGACATGCGTGGCGCACCGTTTGACATCTTCTTCACCTTCTTCCACACCTCCTTCTCCGAGTCGCTGAGATAGATGCAGTTGCCGAGGCTCTTGCTCATCTTCTCCTT
>CALZXH010000056.1 GCA_945830055.1 uncultured Prevotella sp. | reverse complement strand
TCTATGTTTCAAGAGGTTGGACAAGATGTTTTATGGTTTAGCGGACAGTAATAAAAAGAAATCTGCTCAAAAACACAAGATGTTATCATCATAACGCTAATGACCGATTTGGGATAAATTATCTCTCCATACGGCGTCCCCCATTCGTCGTAACCAATATTGCTATCATCCTCATAGCCTGCGAAAGCTTCTGTTCCGATAGATTTCAGCCTGCTGCCTTCTTCAAATGTTACGGTCTCCAAGTTGCTGCACATATTGAATGTGCGGTCTCCGATGGTTTCCACCGAGGCAGGGATGGTGACGATTCCTATATTAGACTGTGAAAAAGCATACTCTCCGATTGATGTTACGGTGTAAGTAACTTCCCCTGATTGAATGGAACCCGGGATCTCCAGGTTCGAGACAGAACCGTTGGAAAATCCTGTCACCTCTGCGGTCTTTGTTTCCTCATTGAGGTCATAGTTAAGGACTTCAACAGTTACCCTCCCCCATGACTTGATGGAAAAGAGCAGCGCTGCCAGCAACAAGAGCGTTGCCGTCAGCCGTGGTTTTTGATAAGTTGTTGTCATAATATGTTATGGTTTAATTGATTATCCGCGGCAGAGGTACGAAAAGATATTCAGAATGACGGCACTTTTTTCAAAATAATCCCAAATCGGTCGATTTGGGTTAAATCAACAAACTGCGTGACAAATGGTAGCAGTTTGGGATTTATTGTGTATTTTTGCGGAGGCTGAACCGCTCAATAACAGGTTTGCAACCTGCCATTCCTGTGGGCCATTGAATATAGAATCGTATGGATCAATCGTTGTATAGCTACTCCCTGTATGTTGCCATTCCGCTGATGTTGTTCTTCGGATGCCACATGTTGTTGGCCCGTGTGCCCGAGAAGAAGATCTATTCCAACTTCCTTTTGTCGCGCCGGTTGATGGGAACGGCGCTGCTTGTGCTTGTCGCCAACTATTCCGTGCATCTCTTCTTTGCCATCAGGACGACCGACGTGCGTGCCACGATACTGATGAACATGGCCACTTACTTCCTATGCTATTGGCTGTTCAGTGCGGCCATGATGACTTTGCTCGACCGTACTTACGTCACCCACCGCCGGTTTGTGCGCCATGTGTTGCTGTGGATCGCCTTTTCTGCCCTGTCGTGTGTGGCCGCGCTGCTGCTGTCAGGCCGGTCTGTGCAGGTATGGATGATAGCCTTGTTGGCGGCATGGTTGGTGGCCTATGGTCTGTTTCTCTCTGTTCGTCTCCTCCGCACCTATGCCAGTGCCATCAGGATGTTTCAGAACACCCATTCAGATGACATTGGTGCCTATATCCGATGGCTGTCCATCTTCACCTATTGGGCCGTGTGCTTCGGCGTGGGATGTGCCCTTCTCACCTTCCTGCCTGACGAGTATGTGTTTCTCTGGATTCTGTCTTCCGTGCCATTCTACATCTATCTCTATTGCTGTTACCAGAACTATCTGCTGTTTTATGAAAAGGTGGAGACCGCCTTTATGGAAGACTTAGGGATGGAGGAAGGCGATGTGGGCGCAACTTATAGCGAAGGGGAGAACCAGCCCGCGTTCAATCCCGACATGGTGCAGCGCATAGAAGAGTGGAAAAACAAGGAAGGCTACCTGCGGCCGGGCGTCACCTTGTACGATTTGTCGGCACAGCTTGGCACCAACCGCACCTATCTTTCCCAATATATTAATAATGTATATCAGAAAACTTTCCGTGATTGGATTTCCGACTTGCGCATCGAGTATGCCAAGCGCCTGATGGAAGAGCATCCAGAGCAGCGCATACAGGAAATATCCGACACCACAGGTTTCCTTTCAGTCAGTCATTTCTCCAGAACCTTCAGTGACAAAGAGGGCTGCTCGCCGGCACGATGGCGGAAAGACAAGTTGCAGGGAGCAGTGCACATTCAACGGAAAGACAGATGACAAAAAGAAAGTATGTTTGCGCATAACAGTCTAATGGCCGATTTGGGTTTATTGTCTATTCTACAAAAAGAGTTGACGTATCATCAAAAAGTGGGTGCAAAGGCATGGCGTATGTGCCGTAATTTAAGAAAGTTTGTTACATTTGCGATGATAATTTGATGCTATCTCCATATAATTTGCTGCTGTTTACGCATATTCACAACTAAAAAGTATAAATGAATTAAAGCTACAATTATGAAGATGATGGAAGTAACGAAACCCCTAAGAGTATTGTTCCTCGGCGTTGTGTCGCTCACAGTGATGCTGGCAGCCTGCAGCAGTGACGACCCGGCTCCTGCTTCCGAGAAAAAGAACGGTACATCCATGCTTATAGACCAGAACAAGATTGCGATGGTACGCTCCTTGGTGGACCTTGAAGGCAGTGGCGGACGCATCTATGAGATGAACTATACCGAGGATTACAGGTTGGAGGATGCCCTGAATTTCGGCATCTATAGCACGGCCAGTCTGCAGGCTTTTGTGGCCCGCTATCTGATGGACACCATCCCAGGGTTCAAGGGTGTGCAGCTTGCCTACAATGCAGGATGCAGCGCCTTTGCCTGTCCTGATGCCTCGTCGGGCGATTTCCTGATGGGCAGAAACTTTGATTTCAACCACATCGACAAGAAAACCAACGAGCGCATCATGATTCCCCTGATTGCCGTTCACACCGCTCCGGCAGGCGGAAAGAAGTCTGTTTCGTTTGTTGACGGACAGTTTGTGGGCTACAAGAGCGGCTTCTTCACCGATGGCGAGTCCGATCTCTCCATGCTGATGGCACTACCCTATCTGCTGCTCGACGGCATCAACGAGGACGGATTTGCAGTGAGCGTGCTGAAACTCGACGGCAAACCCACCCGACAGAAGGAGAATGCAGCCAACAAAAAGATATTCACTACCGTGGCCATGCGTATGCTTCTCGACAAGGTGAGCACCGTCAACGAGGCCGTGACCATGCTGGGCAAGTATAATATGTGGATGGACGAGGACACCACGGCCAGCTATCACTTCTTCATGGCCGACGCCACGGGCGACTATGCCATCGTGGAATACACCAACCCCGACACCTTGGCGTTCCCCAACAAGATGGAGGTGCTCAGAGGAAACGACACCCTGCGCTGCACCACCAACTTCTATGTGTCGCCCACTATGGCACAAACTGCCAACGGCTTCTATTCCCATCACGGCAAAAACCGCTACGACATACTGAGGCAATGCCTGCAGGAGAACAACTACAAGCTGACACCTGCACAGGGAATGGACCTGCTGCACGCTGTTTCTCAGGGTCCTTACGACAGCAAACTGTCCACCGGCTTCACCCAGTGGTCGGAAGTATATAATCTCAGCAAGAAGGAAGTGACGATGTCTATCCTCCGAGAATACGACAAGCAGTTCGTGTTCCACATCACCAAATAGGCCACTCAGCTGTTCTCCTCGGCCCAAACCCGCCGTTAGCATCACGCCAATGGCGTGTTTGGGCCGAATTTTGTCAAAGAAGAAAAAACTCGTCAAAGAAGGAAAAAACGAAAGGAAAATGCAGGGCAAAGCAGGCAAATGCGGTGAATATCAGAAATTATGCTTATCTTTGTCGGTAGAAATGCCGCGCCTGTTGGTGCGGTTTCCTTCAAACTAACGTGTTCAATTAACATAGAAATCTTATGAAGCATAACAAACATCTTATTGCATGGGCCTTGCTTGCCCTCTTTTCCCTCTGTATGGCATCCTGTTCTGACGATGAAGCAACGCCGGAGCCGCCCGTTGATCCCATCCCGCCTTCCACGGTGGATGACAAACCCTGGCCCTACGATGCCCACATGGACACCTCGGTGGCGCCAGGCGACAACTTCTATATGTATTGCCTTGGCACCTGGTGGAACGACTACGACCTGGCAGGGAACGATGTATATAGATTCTGTGGAGAGGAAAGTGACGGATATATTGAGCAATATGTGGCGCGGATGAGCTCGCCCATCATCCAGAGAGTGAACGACGATGCCGAGAACATCGACAACACCACAGAGGCAGCACAGGCTGCCGTGGAAAAGGCCTTGGCCGTGATTGCCGACATAGAAACCGATGAGGATGCCTGGAAAGCCATTGCAGAGGCCATGAAACTGGGCTACTCTCCCATCTTCAAACTCTCGCTCATGCCCAAGGGAAGGGTGCTGAAGGCATTCTTGGACGACCCGAACGACGAGGATGATGACGAGGAGGAAGAGAAGACAGACCGCAATTCGGTGAAATACTTCAGTGCGCATCCCGAGCGACTTGACGACTTTGTGCCCCTGTCGGAAATGCGCACCCGCTCCTTGGGCAACGACATGCTCGACTGCATCTTCGGCCAGTTGGGAGTGGCAGAGGCCGATGTGCTGGTGGACAAGGCTATGGATGCCTATTACAACGAAGTGAGAAGCTTGTCGCCCGAGGCAATCAAGGAGCGACTGCAAAACTGCATCATGGCCGACCTTTGCTTTGCTTCGCACGAACTGTTTGAGGAGGGCAAGGCTGAGTATGAGTTGGGTGAAACCTTTGAACAGGCCTTGGGAAATTTCAAGCAGGAACACATGAGGTACATACGCTCACACGCCTTTGCCACCAGTCTTGCGGCAGATGCCCGCAAGGCAGAGATGAAGCAGATATGCAAGGAACTGATAGACGTGTTCAGAAGGCGTGTGGAGGCACTCGACTGGATGAGCGCCCCCACCAAGGCCAAGGCCATTGAGAAGTTGGACAACATCATCGTGAACATGGGCTATCCCGACAAGTGGATGGACGAGGCACTGCCCCAGCTCACGGGCACATCGTTAGTGGAAGACATGATGCAGATAAGGGCCGCCAACTTCCGTGCCGTGAAGGCCTGCATAGGCAAAAGGTCTGAAGACATGTCGTTCAATGCCGGCATCCTGACGGCCAGTGATATGGATTTCTTCTTGGACAATGCCTATTACAACCCCATAGACAACAGCATCAACATCCTGCCCATCTACCTGATGGAGCCCTATTACAGCGACAAGTATTCCGATGCCTTCAACTACTCCACGCAGGCATCTACCATGGCCCACGAGATTACTCACGGACTGGATGTAGCCGGCTCGAAGTATGATGCCTTCGGCAATAACCGCAACTGGTGGACTGTGGCTGACAAGATGGAGTTCACTGCCAGAGAGCAGAAGCTCATCAACTGCTTCGACCTGCTTGAGATTATGCCCGACGAACTGCCCAACGTGTATGGCAACGGCACCAAAACCCTTGGCGAGAACACGGCCGACCTTGGCGGACTGTCGTTAGTTCATCAGGCCTATGTGGAGAAACTGATGCGCGAGGGCTACCACGGCGACGAACTGCTGAAGCAGGAGCGCAGGCTATTCCAGGCGTATGCCGAGCAGTGGCGTGCCAAATACACGGCTGCCCATGCGGAGGAGATGCTGAAGATGGATGTGCACTCACTGCCCAAGGAGCGCGTGAATGGCGTGGTGATGAACATCGACCGATGGTACGAACTGTTTGATGTGAAGTTTGGCCACATCCTGTATCTTACTCCCGAGACGAGGGCCCACATCTGGTAAAGAGCAAGTTGTTCTTTCATCATCACTGAGAAAAGAACAAACTGAAGTCCGAAACCGCACGGCATAACCTGTTGATATGCAGTGCAGTTTCGGGCTTTTGCATTCCTGCTTCGCACTGCATTTCATGCCCATTCTGCATGAACGGTTTTGTCACGGAAATCTGGCCGAATTGTAGTTTCCTGATTTAGGTTGACTATCCTGTTGTCCTTATGCCTTTGATAAGTTGACCCAGTTAAACGTTAATACTGATTATTGTTGACTTGTTTTCATTATCACTGCTGTTAGTTGACGGAGTCATTCTTATACCTGTGTGTGGTTGACTGGATGGGCATAGCCCGGAAGGAGACCACACACAGGACTGCAAAGGTAAACATTCTTCAGCGATTGTGCAAGTGCTCTGCTGTTCCTTTATGTGTTTTTCCCTTAGACTGGTCCATCTTTTTGTCAGTTCCCCAACATGGAGTGCTGCTTCATGCGGTGTCATCATGTCTATACTCATATGTGGACGTTCCTCGTTGTAGAACTTAACGGCTCTGTCCACTGCATCCTCCACATCTTTGAGGGAGTGAAAACGCATGCCTTTGAGCAACTCATTCTTCATAGTGTTGTTGATGCGCTCAGCTTGCGCATTGTCTTTAGGGTCGCCACACTCAGTCATGCTTATCTTCACACCAAACCCTTGAAGCTTGTTTATATATTTGGAACTTGCGTACTGGCAGCCACGATCAGAGTGATGAGTGAGGTTGACATCTTCTATAGGAATGTTCTTGATGCGCTCGAGTGCCATATCCAATGCCCTAAGGGAATACTCTGTATCGAGCGTAGGACCTACACACCATCCGACAATCTCCTTCGTGTATGCATCAAGTATAAGTGACAGGTAGCAGAACACATAATGCGTATTGTCCACCCAAGTAGTAATATAGGTAATGTCGCTAACCCAAAGTCTGTTAGGAGCAAGAGGTATATAGCCTCTTACAAGATTGGGGAAGACTGGAAGCCCATGTGTGGAATCCGTGGTGCGAGGCTTTCTCACACGCTTTCTCACCTTTAGGCCGTATCTGTCAACGATATCCTCAAAGCGGTCACGTCCAAGAGGGTTGTTGCCTGTAAACTCACGGCGATACATATGCCACAGCTTCAGCCCACCAATGCCTGGGTCTTTCTCTCTTATCTCATTGATATAAGACACGGCAAAGCTCTCCTGGGCAACTCTTTGTAATATGCGATTCTCATCATGTTTGTAGTAGGCCTGCTTCGTCACACCAAACAGTCGGCAAAGGCTCTCTACCTGATACAGGCGAGAGTCCCTGCCGTGCAGGTTCTTCACTGCTTGGTGCCAGCTTTTTTTCGTATCGAGATGTTGAACTGCTTCTCGGCTACGTTGATTAGTTCTTCATAGGCATCAGCACGGAGAGATTCATGAGCCAAACGCTTCTTGAGCTGTGCTATCTCAGCCTGCAATGCCTTGCTCTCTTTACAATCGATGTCTGGCACGTTAGATGAAACAGGACGATTTGATTTCTTCATACGCATTGAATTAGGATTCTCGGATACAAAGGTACTAATCCAAGCCGAGATTGTTGTTCTGCCTACTGGAATAATTCGTGAAATCCTCGTACAGCCAAATCCTTTGTCCGTATATAGACGGATAACTTTGTTGTAATACTTGTCTCGTTTCTTACTTTTATATTTCCACATAAATGTTGACTTTATGAGTCAACTTTTTCTAGGGTAAGACAAATTCTAAAACGCACCATTTTGCGATGCAAAACGCACCGTTTTGCAAATCGAGGCTGAAACAACTGGAATCCAACGTCCGCACAACGGATTAGCAAAGCGTGCAGTGCGGTGCTTCTCTGCGATGTGTTTTCCGCAAATCATAGGCTTATCGTGCGTGGATGAAAAGTGCTGTCCACTTTCTTCTTTGAACCGTTTTTTTATACTATCTTTGCATTTGGATATAGCCATATTGGCTCAGAACTACACTAACCTTCCAAGATACTTATGTATAAACACATTTTGATTGCTGCAATGATGATGACTGCCTGTGGGCAAATGCTATGGGCAGGCGTGGAAAAGACACCCCGTGGCATTGTGGTGGGCATAGAGAATGCAACGCCGGGAGAGGCCAAGATGATAAGGCTCTCTGTAATCAACGACAAGGTGGTGAGGGTGGAAGCCACACCCGATGATGCCTTTGCAGAGAAGCGTAGCCTGATGATAGTTCCCGAAGCATTCCGGTTCTCCACCACCTGGCAGGTGACAGATAGTGACAGTAAGGTGACGCTCGCCACCAAGTGTCTTCAGGTGGCGGTGGACAAACAGAGCGGCAGTCTCTCCTTTACAGACATCATCACGGGAAAAGTGTATCTGCAGGAGATTGCCAAAGGCGGCAAGTCTTTCTCTAAATACGTGTCGGCACAGACCATGCTGCCGCCTGGCTATACCCCCTCGGCTCCTGGAGAACTGAACTGGGGAAAGCAGGGCAACCTGAGTATCATCTCAGAGGAAGACAGGACGGGCTATACCTGGCATGCACAGTTTGAGGGCAACGATGATGAAGCCTTTTACGGACTGGGACAGCACCAGTCGGAAGAGATGGATTACAAGGGAAAGGACGAGGAACTGTTCCAGTACAACACTAAAGTGTCGATTCCCTTTGTGGTGAGCACCCGGGGCTACGGACTGCTTTGGGACAGTTATTCTTACGGCAGATGGGGCAATCCTGCCGGTTACAGGCAGCTGCACCAGGTGTTTGCTCTCTACGACAAACAGGGTATGCCCGGAGCACTTACCGGCATCTATACCGACAAGAACGGCAAACAGGTGGTGAGAAGGGAGGATTCCATCTATTTTGAACACTCCGGGATGACAGGACTGCTGCCACAGGAGATAAGGCTCAACGGCGGACAGGTGGTATATGAGGGAAGCATCGAACCGAAAGTTACGGCAGATTATCGCTTCATACTCTACTATGCGGGCTATGTGAGGGTGTTTGCCGACGGCAAGGAGGTGGTGGCAGAGCGCTGGCGCACCGCATGGAACCCCAATGCCTACAAGTTCGTGCTACCGCTGGCTAAAGGCAGAAAGACGGCACTGCGCATAGAATGGAAACCCGATGGAGATGTGTCGTACTGCGGACTGAGGGTGGCAGAGCCCCAAAGCAAGGAACGGCAGAACCGGGTGAGCATCTGGAACGAGATGGCCAAATACATGGACTATTACTTCATCTGCGGAGACAATATGGATGAGGTGATTAGCGGCTACCGTACGCTGACGGGCAAGGCACAGGTGATGCCAAAATGGGCGTTGGGATTCTGGCAGAGCCGGGAGCGCTACAAGACACAACGTGAGGTGGAGGAAACGCTGGCAGAGTTCAGGCGCCGCCACATCCCCATAGACAATATCATACAGGACTGGAACTACTGGGCAGACGACCAGTGGGGCAGCCACGAGTTTGATCCTTCACGCTTTCCCGACCCGCAAGCCATGCTCGACAAGGTACATGAGCAGCACGGCAGATTCATGATCTCAGTGTGGCCCAAGTTCTACTGCAACACCAATCACTACAAGGCACTCGACGCCAAGGGATGGATGTACCGGCAGGCTGTGACCGACAGCATACGCGACTGGGTGGGACCTGGCTATGTAGGCTCTTTCTACGATGCCTACTCTGCCGGAGCCCGCAGACTGTTCTGGCAACAGATGGACAGCAGTCTTTACTCCAGATTCAACCAGGCGGTGGATGCGTGGTGGATGGATGCCTCGGAGCCCAATGTGCGTGACTGTACGCCGATAGACTACCGCAAGCAACTGTGCGGACCTACCGCCCTGGGTACCAGCGACGAGTATTT
The DNA here is from genome assembly GCA_945830055.1 of uncultured Prevotella sp. Lineage (GTDB taxonomy): Bacteria > Bacteroidota > Bacteroidia > Bacteroidales > Bacteroidaceae > Prevotella. Next base: position 5,610 of record CALZXH010000056.1, on the reverse strand, counting down.
CAATGCCTACAGCATCGTGAATGCCGATGCCATCTACCATGGACAGCGCAGTGTGAACCCCGACAAGCGTGTGTTTCTGCTTACCCGTAGTGGCTTCGCCGGATTGCAGCGTTACAGTACTGCCACCTGGAGCGGTGATATCGGTACACGCTGGGAGGATATGCGTGCGCAGATGACCGCCGGACTCAACTTCTCCATGTCAGGAGTGCCTTTCTGGGGAATGGATCAGGGAGGTTTCTGTGTGGAAAATAGGTATGTCAGGGCGCAGAAGCTGTTTGACAAGAGCGGCAAGGAAAGTGAAGACTTGAAAGAGTGGCGTGAGCTGCAGGCCCGATGGAACCAGTTCGGTTGTTTCATCCCCCTTTACCGTACTCACGGACAGTGGCCCCGGCGCGAAGTATGGAACATCGCCCCCGAGTCGCATCCCGCCTATCAGACCATCGTGGCTTACGACCGTCTGCGCTATCGCCTGATGCCCTATCTGTACTCCATGACAGGCTGGGTGCACCATCATGACTATACTATGCTCAGGGGACTTGCCATGGACTTTTCCTCAGATAAACGTGTGCTGGGCATCAGTGACCAGTGGATGTTCGGTCCCTCGCTGATGGCCTGTCCTGTTACTGCCTACCGTTGTTACCGCAGGACGGTGTATCTGCCCGGACAATGCGGCTGGTACGACCTGTTTGACGGCAGGCATTATCAGGGTGGAAACGAGATAGAGGCAGAAGCCCCCTACGGGCGCATCCCCGTGTTCGTGCCCGAAGGTGCCATCCTGCCTGTAGGACCGGAGATGGAATGGAGCGAAGAGAAGCAGCCCGAGGAAATGACCTTGTATGTGTTTGCCGGTGCAGATGGCAGTTTTGAACTCTATGAGGACGAGGGCACCAACTATAATTATGAGCGGGGAGCATATTCCACCATCGAACTGACATACGACGATAGCAGACAAACACTCACCATAGGCGAGCGCAAGGGCAGTTTTGAGGGCATGCTGCAGCAGCGTACCTTCCATGTAGTGTGGGTAGGTGAGGGGGTAAAGCCGCAACCACAGCCGGATGAAGCCTCGCTGGTATTGGGAGGTGCTGACGCTCTGAAACAGAAGACGGTGAAATACAACGGAAAGAAAACCATCGTGAAGTTAAAGAAGTGATGCGGATGGTTTCCGTAAGATGCTATTGATGACAAAAACAAAGACAAAAAACAAAGATAACAGACATGAAAAGATTACTGACCATTGCACTGTTTGCTGCCTCGGCAGCGGCTGCCGGAGGACAGACCTATCTGGACCCCCAGGCTCCGTTGGAGAGTCGTGTAAAAGACGCGCTAAGCAGGATGACCCTCCACGAAAAGGTACAGATTGTTCACGCACAGAGTAAGTTTACATCGCCCGGAGTGCCTCGATTGGGTATCAAGCAGCTCAACATGGCTGATGGTCCTCACGGCATACGAGCCGAAGTGGATTGGAACTCATGGAACTATGCCAAATGGACCAACGACTCCTGCGTGGCATTCCCTTCACTCACCTGTCTGGCTGCCACTTGGAACCGTGAACTCTCTGGCCGTTACGGCAATGCCGTGAGCGAAGAGTTTGCCTATCGCGACAAGAATATCATGCTGGGTCCGGGCTGCAACATCGCCCGTATGCCGCTGAGTGGACGCAGTTTTGAATATACCGGTGAAGATCCCTATCTGGCGGGAGAGATAGTGGTGCCCTATATCCAGAAGGCACAGGCCAACGGCATCGCCTGTTGCCTGAAGCATTTCTTCCTGAACAATCAGGAGGTGGGGCGCTGGAATACCAATGTCAACGTGAGCGAACGCGCTGTCAACGAAATCTATCTGCCTGCCTTCAAGAAGGCGGTGCAGCAGGCAGGACTGTGGACCATCATGGGCTCATATAACAAATGGAATAATGTGTGGTGCTGCGAAAACGACTCCCTGCTCAATAAGATACTGAAGAAACAGTGGGGCTTCGACGGTGCCGTCATCAGTGACTGGGGCGGTACGCATCACACGTGGGAGGCTGCTACCGGCGGTCTGGACATCGAGATGGGCACTGATACCAACGGAAAGACGGAAGACCGAAGCAAGGGGTATGACTACTACCATCTTGCCAATGCTTACGAGGAAGCGGTGAGAAGCGGCAAGATACCGATGGAGGTGGTGGACGAAAAGGCTTCCCGTGTGTTGCGCACCATCTTCCGCACCGTGATGGGACCGCGCCGTACGCAGGGCATGATGTGTTCCGATGCCCATTATGAGGTGTGCCGTGAGGTGGGGCAGGAGGGCATCGTACTGCTCAGGAACCAGAAGAATATCCTGCCTTTGGATGCTTCAAAATACCAGCGCATCCTGGTGGTGGGCGAGAATGCCGTGCGCAATATGAGCGATGCCGGCGGATCTTCGGAACTGAAAACCAAGTTCGACATATCTCCCCTCAGCGGACTGCAGGCACTCTATGGCGACAAGATAACCTATGCCCAGGGCTATTACTCGGGCAAGGCATATTATGGCAGGGTGGACAAACTCAATGCCGCCAAGCAGGATTCGCTTCACAACGATGCCATAGAGAAGGCGAAACAGGCAGACCTGGTCATCTTCATCGGCGGACTGAACAAAAACCATCGGCAGGACTGTGAGGACGGTGACCGCGAGAACTATGAACTGTCATACGGACAGAGCGAACTCATCGCCCGCCTTGCCAAGGTGCAGAAGAATATTGTGGTGGTGACCTACGGAGGTAATCCTTTCGCCACTCCTTGGGCAGACAAGGTGGCTGCCTTTGTTCACTGCTGGTATCTTGGCTCCATGTCAGGCGCCACATTGGGCGATGTGCTCTCGGGTGCTGTCAATCCCAGCGGCAAACTACCCGTTACCTTTGCCAAGGAACAGCAGGATTTCCCCTGTTTCCAATATGGCAAGGAGGGTTATCCCGGAGTGGATAAGCAGGTGTATTACAAAGAGGGAATCTATGTGGGTTACCGCTGGTTTGATACCAAGAAGGTGGCTGTGCAATATCCCTTTGGTTTCGGACTCAGTTACACCACTTTCAAGTATGGCAAACCCATACTCAATACCACGGAGATGGATGCCGACGGCAGCATAGAACTGAGTGTTGACATTACCAACACGGGCAAGCGTGAGGGCAAGGAAATAGTGCAACTCTACATCAGTGACGAGGAATGTAGCGTTGACAGACCCGCTAAGGAACTGAAGAACTTTGCCAAGGTGTCGCTGAAGCCGGGGGAGACCAAGACCGTAAGGTTTACCATCCATGCCGATGACCTGAAGTTCTTCTCAGAGAAGGAGCATCGGTGGGTGGCAGAGCCCGGCAAGTTCAAGGCTTATGTTTGTGCCAGCGTAGCGGATGTGCGCGGCACTGCAGGTTTTACGCTGAAATAATCCGGACTGTCATTCAGAGAAAACAGCAAGGACAGAGAGCACTGTGCTCCCTGTCCTTGTCTTCTTCTTGCTTGTTCCGAATCGGATGATGTCGGAGACTACTTCTTGTCGCTTACGCCGAAGCAGATCCATTGCTCCTGCGGGTAGTTCGTCTTGACAATCATCTTCTGTGCAATGTAGGAGTCCTTGGCTTCCTTCAGCAAACTGTTCATGTGCTTGATTCTCTCGGAGAGTTTCACATGCAGTGCCTCGCACTCCTTGTTGGCCTCGCCCAGTTCTCCCAGTTGCAGGCGCATGTTTTCCAGTACGTCAACTTTTACGCCATGTTTTTCCAGTACTTGGATGTTCTTTTTCATCCCTTCGATGAGCTGCATGCTCTTTTCGATCTGTTGTTCTACAATCTTTGACATGTTGTTTAGATTTTGTGTGATAAATAGGTTAATCCCAAATCGGCCATTAGACTGTTCTGCGCAAACATACTTTGGAATAAATCCGACCATTTCTCGCCATGGCATAGCTCAAGCACGCTTGGCTCTGCTCATTTGGCTTAACGAAATGGTTCTTTTTGTCATCTGTCTTTCCGCTTTTCAGTTACAATGGAACCCCATTGCTCCCTCAAACCGAAAAGAAATCTGCTCAAAAATACAAGATGTTATCATCATAACGCTAATGACCGATTTGGGTTGAATGCTTTCATGCTGGTACTCTGCTCTTCTGCCAATGAAAACAGATGCTGGAGTGTCAGCGTGTCTTTTCTTTGGGCAGTACATGGCATCGCGAGTGCTGCCATCAGCAGTACCCCCATCGTTGTTCTACTCATAAATCATGTTTCTGTTATTTGTCTGTTACCCTGTATTGTACGAGCCTTGTGTAACAGACTCTGGCCGAGTTTCGCACCGCGAAGGTACGAATAATTCTTCAAACTCAGGCTCTATATAGGGTCTGTATTTAACACGATTTAACAAGCGAGAAAGACTGTTGTCTTGCAGATTTTTATGTACTTTTGCACGACAATTACGCATTATATATAATGAGAAACATTTTCCGCAACCAATCCACCGGCGATTACGACCATTATCAGGTGACGGAAGAGACCACCCTGCTGGCTTTTCTGCTTGCCCATGTCAAGGATACCAAGAGTAAGATCAAAGCCACACTCAAGGGACAGGGCATCAAGGTCAACGGCAAGACTGTAACCCAGTTTGACTACCCCCTGCCTGTGGGTACCAAGGTATCTGTGAGCAAGACCAAGAAAAACAAGGAGATATTCAAGAGCCGTTATGTCAATATCGTTTATGAAGACAGGTGGATTGTTGTGGTGGAAAAACATGCGGGCATCCTGTCAATGGCAGCAGGCCATTCGTCGCTCAATGTAAAAAGCGTGCTGGACGACTATTTCAGGAAAAGCGGACAGAAATGCAGGGCGCATGTGGTGCATCGCCTTGACAGAGATACCAGCGGCCTGATGGTCTATGCCAAGGACATAGAAACGGAGCAGATACTGGAACACCACTGGCACGACATAGTGTATGACCGTCGGTATGTGGCTGTAGTGTGTGGTGAGATGGAAGAGGATGAAGGTACTATTGCCAACTGGTTGAAGGACAACAAGGCTTACTACACCTACTCGTCACCGGTGGATAACGGCGGCAAATATGCGGTAACCCATTTCCGGGTGCTGAGGCGTACCACCGAGTTCTCGCTTGTAGAGTTCAAGCTGGAGACGGGAAGGAAAAACCAGATACGTGTGCATACTGCCGACATGATGCACCCCGTATGTGGCGATGTGAAGTACGGCAATGGAATCGACTCGCTGAATCGTCTGTGCCTGCACGCCTATATGCTGCATTTTGTACATCCCGTTACCAATGAGCGCATGGAGTTTGATACACTTATCCCGCCCGCATTCTTGAAACTCTTTTAGAGGGTGTTTTCTCCTGGTTTGTAATTACTTTTATGGAAATAGCTAACTATACATTCTATATACTCGCCTTTGTGGCGGTGGTGGCAGGTGTCATCATCGCCAAAAAGGTGGCAGGTTGTTTCATCAAGAGCATCCTGTTGCTCTTGCTCCTTGGTGCAGGGGCCGCCTATTACTTCTTCTTTCGGGGGTAGTGCATGATAAACCCAAATCGGTCATTAGACTGTTCTGCGCAAACATACTTTGGAATAAATCCGACCATTTCTCGCCATGGCATAGCTCAA
>CALZXH010000055.1 GCA_945830055.1 uncultured Prevotella sp. | reverse complement strand
TTGCATCGTTTTAATAAACAAATGATTGTTTTACAGATTTAAAAAGCAAAGAAAAATGAAAAAGTTAGTATTGGCATTTGTAGCAGTTGTTGCTATTTCTTTCGCATCTTGTGGTAACCAAACAGCTCAGGCTCCTGCTGAGGACACTGTAGATACCGCAGTTGTTGACACTCTTCCCACTGACAGCGCTGCTGCTGACACACTCACTGGTGACAGCATCTAATCAATTGACTACAAATTGAAAAGTATAAACCGCCTGACGTAAGTTTGGCGGTTTGTTTTTTTGGTACCAATTTTAAACAGCACCCCAAAAGTACGACAAAATACTTTTGGGGTGCTGTTCATTTATTTCGATGGCAGGGAATCCGTTTTGAAACAGGAGTCGCTGGGCATACGCCAGTCTCCTCGCGGACTGAGGCTTACACTACCCACCTTTGGTCCGTCGGGCAGGCAGGAACGCTTATACTGCTGCTGCACAAAACGACGGAAGAAGATGTCGAGCCAATGACTTATCGTTTCACGGGAATACTGCATGGCACGGGAATCATGTCCGTCAAAGGCACGCTCTGCCATGAAGAGAATCTTGGAGGCGCTGAACCCATAACGCAGGAAATAATACAGGAAGAAATCATGCAGTTCGTAAGGACCTACCAAATCTTCGGTCACCTGCAAAATCTTTCCGTCTGAAGAAGCCGGAATGAGTTCCGGACTGATGGGCGTATCGATGATGTCGAGCAAGGTTTCCCTCACCACCTCGTTGTCAGACTGCATGGCTTCATGGTGTACCAGATGGCGTATCAAGGTCTTAGGCACTCCGGCATTCACGCCATACATCGACATGTGGTCGCCGTTATAGGTGGCCCACCCTAAAGCCAGCTCGCTCATATCGCCCGTACCTATCACCATGCCGCCCAAACTGTTGGCAAGGTCCATCAGTATCTGCGTACGCTCACGCGCCTGACTGTTTTCATAGGTCACGTCGTGCACCTGGGCATCATGACCGATATCCTTGAAATGCTGTGTCACCGCATCGGCAATACCGATATCACGCGTACTCACTCCCAGTGCCTGCATCAGCTGCAAGGCATTGCCGTGGGTACGGCCCGTAGTGCCAAAGCCAGGCATCGTGACTCCAACAATACCTGTGAGAGGGAGTTGCAGTTTGCGGAACGCACGCACACATACCAAGAGCGCCAAGGTACTGTCCAATCCGCCACTGATACCCACCACCACCTTGCGACTATGGGTGTTTTCTATTCTGCGAGCCAGTCCCATCGCCTGTATGTCGAGAATCTCTTGGCATGAAGCATCCATATCAGACTCCGTGGGAATAAAGGGCAAGGGATTTATCTGCATCTCAGGAATGCAGGTATCAGCTACAGGCTGGCAGTCTGTATGCTTCACATCACACTCAGGCTCCAGCAGTCCGAAGGTAGTGTTTGCCATGCGCTCAGCATCGAGCATCTCCACATCTACGGAAGCCGTTACCATCTGCGGAGAAATGCTGAAACGCTCTGAGGCAGCCAATTGTTTTCCTTTGGCATAAATCAGGGCATTGCCGCCATAGACCACATCCTGCGTACTCTCCCCGTAGCCCTGACTGGCATAGACATAGCCACAGAAAGTGCGTGCGCTCTGCTGGGCAAGCAACGACAACAGGTATTGATGCTTTCCGATGAGGTCATTGGAAGCGGAGAGGTTAAACACCAGTTGTGCTCCCAACTGCGTCAAGACGCTGCTGGGTGGAATGGGCGCCCATAAGTCTTCACAGATCTCAATACCAAAGGTAGCGCCACCCGGTATATGGAAAAGTTGGGGCCTGCCGCTCAACTCCACCTGCCGCCCCGCCAAAACAACCTTTGTGGGCTGCAAGCGGGTGGCTGAGGCAAACCAGCGTTGCTCATAGAACTCTCCGTAGTTGGGCAAGAAGGTCTTTGGTACCACACCAAGGATTTCCCCACCCTGCACCACCACGGCACAGTTGTACAAATGAACGCCCGTGGCAACAGGCATACCCACAATGGCGATGACCGACAGCTGCTCAGTAGCCTGAAGCAAGGTGCGCAGAGCTTCATCAGCCTGTTGCATCAGCGAACGACTGCGGAAAAGGTCCTGACAACTATATCCGGTAATATTGAGTTCCGGGAAACAAACGATACTCACGCCTGCCTGATGGGCCTGCTGAATCATCTGTATTGCCTGTTGGGCATTGTAGGCTGGATTGGCCACCTGTACCGATGGAACGGCTGCCGCCACTTTGATATATCCGTACATCTTTTCTTGATTTTTTATTTGTATTATTACACACAGCTGTTAAGGAATCAGCAACGAAGAATCACCATAACTCAAAAAGCGGTAATCATGGTCGAGGGCATAACTGTAAATCTCTCTCCAGCGGTCACCTACGAAAGCACTGACCAAAAGGAGCAGGGTGCTCTGTGGCTGATGGAAGTTGGTGATGATCATGCGCACGATGTGATACTGATACCCCGGAGCTATCATGATAGCGGTGCTGGCATGCAACTGCGACAAGTGCAGACGATCCATATAACCGGCAAGGTGCTGCAAAGCCTCTACTGTGGTCAATGTGGGTGACGTATGATAAGGTTGCCACTGGGTGACATGCAGCATATCGGGAGAAATGTCCGGATGTTCGGCGACAATGACACCCATATAATACAGGCTCTCCAAAGTACGCACGCTGGTAGTTCCCACAGCAATGGCCTCACCCTGATGCTCGATGAGATGTGCTATGGTACTGCGCTTCACGCACACATGCTCGGTGTGCATGGGATGTCCGCTGATATACGTGCTCTTGACGGGCTTGAAAGTGCCTGCCCCCACATGCAGCGTCAGTTCTTCGCGTTGCACACCTTTGGCATCAAGGGCCTCCAACACCTCGGGAGTGAAATGCAGTCCGGCAGTAGGAGCAGCCACACTTCCCTTGATCTTGGAATAGACAGTCTGGTAAGTCACCTTGTCGGACGCTTCGGTATGCCTGTTGAGATAAGGCGGTATAGGCAATTCCCCTGCAGCCTCAAGCACTTCAGCAAAGGTGGCCGTAGGATGATTCCAAGTGAGCCTCACCAGCGCTTCCCCGCTGTCAGGCTGCATAGTTGCCTCCAGAAAATACTTTTCATCCCCCGTTCCGGGAAGTTCCATTCTCAAGGCTCCCTCCTTCCATTTCTTGGCATTGCCGACCAAGCAGTGCCATTCACACTGGCCTCTGCTTTGGAACATCTCTTCGTATGCTGCCGGCAGATGGGGTTCGAGCAAGAACACCTCAATCAACGCACCTGTAGGTTTGTGGAAATGCAACCGTGCCTGTATCACACGGGTGTTGTTGAACACCATCAGCGCACCCGAAGGAAGATATTGGGGCAAGTGACAGAACTCATCAGTATCTATTTTCCCCTGTCGATATACCAGCAATTTCGACTTGTCGCGTTGCGGCAACGGATAGCGGGCTATACGCTCGTCGGGCAGATTGTAATTGTAGTCACTGATTTTTATGTCTTCCACCATCATGGAGTTGAGTATTATGAGTTAAAACGATTGGGTGAGCTAAAATGAAAACGAAAGGTTCCGGATGACAGCTAACTGACGAGTGCCCTGTATATCGCATAAAAACAGGTGAAGGTGAAAACAGTTATCACCACATGGATATCAGAAAGACGGTAGCCCGTACCTGTGAACTGCGAGGACACGAAACGCTTGTTGAGAGGCGGACAAATGCCGCTACGGACATATAGGAAATAAACGAGCAGACCCATACAGCCGCCCCACAACAGACCTGCCAAAATATCAAAAGGATAATGAACGCCGAGATAAAGGCGGGTGTAACAGTTGAGCAGTGACCACCCCACCAACGTGAACGACATCGCCCTGCTACGTATGAGCAGACTGAAGAACATGGCTATGCTGAACGTATTGGCGGCATGGGCAGAGAAGAAACCGTACTGACCACCGCGATAACCGTTGACGGTATCGACAAGAATACCTATCGTAGGATGATGCGTGGGACGCAACCTTGCCACAAACGGCTTGACCAACATATCATCAAAGGTACCTGTAAGCAACACGCACAGACCCGCACAAAGAACAATGGTGGCTATCTGCGTGACAGTCTGATTGCTCTTGATTACCAGCCAGAACAATGCGACATACATGGGTATCCAAGTGGCTGCATGAGTGAATACAGGCACTATCCCATTGAGAAAGGGCGTGTGGAAACTGTTGAACCACAGCAGCAACTGATGATCGAGTTGGACGAAGTATTCCATCATTGGCATTCTATATCTTCTCTATCGACTGGGCAGAGATCCATCCGCGCTTTCCATCTGCCAATTCTATCTCCTTCCACTGCTGCATACTGTCGTCGACGATACGGACCTTGGTGCCCTGATGTAGCAGGAAGAGCGTAGTGCCTCCCTGCGAAGGAGTACTGCCCACATTGGCGGCACCACTGACCACTATGGCATGGCTGCGATGGGTGCGCTCATAATTGCACTGGGCGGCAAACACCGTACTCAGCACCACTATAAGCAGCATCAGCAAGGCTGAAACGAAAGCGGTCTTGCGCAAAGGTATCGACACGGCAAAGAGCAGCACCAGCACAAAGACAATGAGCAGCGTAAGAGCGCCTTGCGTGATATATGCCCACTCATTGGCACTGAAAAGATGTGCCAAGGTCTGATACCAGGTCACTATGAACAGGGGAGATTCAGGGGTGATACGGTCGGTGGTTTTCTGCCGTGCCAACTGAAGGTTGAACCTTATGTCAGCATCACCGGGTTCGAGCAACAGCGCACGCTCGTAGTTAAGGATGGAACGGGTGATGTTTTCCGTACGATAGTAGGCTCCTGCCAGATTATAATACACATCGGCGTTCTCTCCCTGTTTGAGCAGTTGCTCATAAAGGCTGATTGCCTGTGAATAGCGTTCCTGCACATACGCGCTGTCAGCCTGCTGCTTCAATTGGTTGTAAGCATCCAACCGGGCATCACTGCCGCAGGAGCACAACAGTAGTGACAGCAGCGGAAGCAACGCCAGCATTACATTCACGACACCCTTTTTCCCACGTTTCGAGGATGACGCGAACGTGGTCTCTATTTCCATAATGGCCTTCATTGCACTGTCATAAGTCTTGTTCATATTACCCGCCTCATCTCCAGGTGCATAACGCTGGAACTCACACTCGTCAAGAGCATCTATGAACATCTTGACAGTATCTTCAGAAATGCCCTGCTCCATGAATCGCTGTTCCACCACAGAGCGCGTAAGACTGTCGGCAGAGAGATGCAGCTTGTCGCCTACATACGACCACAAGGCGGCAGTAACCTCATCATAGAAGGACTCTCGCTGACCGCTGATGCACAGCTTATATGCCTTGCGCAACTTACGCGATGCCACCTTGCCGGCACGTCTTCCCCTTCTGCCCTCTACGTCTGCCAACTGCATGGCACGCTTGCGGAACACAACCACCAAGGTAACGAACACCACAAGCTGCAGGAGCAACAAGCTCCAATACAGCGGAGAGGCAAAGAAATCACTTTGGGTGCCCGCAGAAGAAACCTTGCCTGTGCGGATGAAGCGTATGTCATTGGCAAGCAAACGCAAATCCTCTTGTGAAGAGGCAGAGGGAGTATAGGACTTGCCGCCCTTTCCGGGTGCCACCTGCAACGCAAAAGAATCTGACCGCAAGGTGACATATTCACGCTTGGAAGTATCGAAATAAGTAAAGGTGACTGGCGGAACCGTAAAATCTCCGGGATGTCTGGGCACCATCAGGAAATCGTAGGTAATGGCACCTTGCACGCCAGTAGCAGAGAGATGGGTCTTGTCGGTCACTTTTGCATCATAGTGGTCAAAATCGGCAGGCACCTGCACTACGGGTTGCTTCAGCAGTTTCATATTGCCCACACCCTGAATCTGCACCGACAGCTTTACAGGATCGTTGGCATTCACCTGCGTCTTGTCCAGACTTGCCTTCATGGTGAATGTGCCCACTCCCAAAGAGAAGTCAGCCGGTTTGGCAGGAAGCGGCTGTACCTGAATGGAAAGCGACGGAGCTACAATCTTGCGCTGTGTCTCCACATATCCGGCACCGCCATTGAAGAATGCCTCAAAGGGGTCAATATTCCGGTTTACCTGCACCACGGTACCTGTGAAGGGAATAGACGGAATGGTGAGTTTGCCCGTCACTTGCGGGAACATCACATACTGGCTCCATGTAACGGTACGGTATGTCTTTCCGCCCATCTGCTCCACCTTGAAACTCTTTTGCGCGGGCAAAGGAATCTCCTGTGTGTGGAAACCCTTCAAGTCGGGCATCTTTCCGTTGAGTTGTGTAAGCTGAACCTGGGAATACACCTTGTAGGTAAGCAGGATGGGTTCCTGTTCCACAACGGTGCGTTTATTGGCACTGACCTTGATGAACAGTTCGCCGCTGCCACCGTTACCACCTCCATTGCCCCTGCCGGCAGCACTACCATGGGAAGCACCGGAACTGCCCTGTGTGGCATTGCCGGAAACCTCTATCTTCAGGGTGTTTGACGCAAGTTGTTTCCCCTCTGCCGTGATGTGGGCGGCTGGAATGGTATAAGCGCCTGGTTTGGTAGGCAGAAGAATATACGTATAGGTAATGGATGCCGATGAGGTAGTACGGCCATTGATAATCTGGATGCTCTGCTGGGACGAAGTGCTGGGTCCCATCAACACGTCAAATGCTGCGGGAAACTGCGGGGCACGGAAATCGCTTACCTGCTGCGTTGACACCGTATATGACAAGCGGAACTCACGTCCGGTCTGCACCTGTGAGGGTGCAGAAGCACGAAATGTCTGTGCCGACAGCGCCCCCAAAGGCATCGCTTCTTTTCCCTGAAAGACCAGGGGCATGATGCCTGTCCACAATAACAAATATAAGATAAGAGATCGTTTCATCATAGTCTTTACCAGTTTTTCTCCAATACTCTGCTACGCGGTTGCTGCATTTTCTCTTTCATGCGTTCCTGCGTATTACGTTCCTGCTGCATGGCAGCATTGAGCATCTGTTCAGCATTCTCCTTGCTCATCTTGTTATCGGGCTTGGGTTGCTGTTTCTCCTGTTGCTTGTCTTGTTGTTTATCTTTCTTTTCTTGTTGTTTCTGCTGATTTTGCTGATTCTTATCCTGGTTATCCTTATTGTCCTGGTTCTGCTGGTTCTTGTCTTTCTCCTGCTGTTTCTGCAAGCGCTTGCACAACGCCAGGTTATAACGAGTCTCGTCGTCGGAAGGATTCAGGCGGAGAGACTGCTTGTAATAGTTGATGGCATCGCCATAAAGCTTGTTCTTCTGTGCAAGCACTCCCATATTGTGGTATGTGATGGCCTTACGCAACGGTGACTTCTCTACAAGCACGCTCTTTTCAAACATCGCAGCCGCCATGGAATCCTTGTTCTGAGCCAACAGGGCGTTACCCAAATTGTACATTGCCTGGGGGTTGTTCGCATTATGCTCCAATGCCTTTCGGTAACTCACCTCGGCCTCAGCGTAGCGTTCCTTACGGAATTGGGTATTACCCTGACGTATCAACGCACGGTCTTTTGACACGCCCTGTGCTCCGGCTGTCAAGGGGAAGAGCGACAGGCAGGCAAGCATAAGCATCGTGGTTTCCCGACGGCGCGGACGGAAAAGCTGGAAGCGCTGTGACAACGGATTGCGCCCCTGTCGCACCATCACCTCCAATACCAACAAGAGGAGTGCCAAGAGTCCAAAAGCCTGAAACTGTTCCGCATAGTCACTGTAGATGGTGGTTTCCATCTCCTTGCGGGCAAGCGTGGAAAGGGCTTCTTCTAACTTGCGCTGGGCGTCACTGTTGTTTTCCACATGGATATAGGTGCCGCCTCCTGCCTGAGCTATCTCACGACACATCTGCTCGTTGAGTGCTGTCATGACAGTCTGTCCGCTGTGGTCTTTCATAAAGTCACCGTTGCCGACCGGAATGGGCGCACCCGAGGTGGTACCCACACCCAATACATACACCTTCAGTCCTTGTTTGGCGGCCTCCTTGGCTGCTTCAAGCGCCCCACCCTCGTGGTTTTCGCCATCCGTGATGATGATAATGGCACGCCCTACTCCTTGTTGTTTGGTAAAGCTCTGGCTTGCCATGGAGATGGCACGAGCGATATCCGTACCCTGGGTATTGATGAGCGAGGGAGATATGCTACCAAGAAACATCTTGGCAGAAACAAAGTCTGAGGTGATGGGCAGCTGCACAAAGGCATCGCCGGCAAAGACGATCAGACCAATCTTGTCGTCATGGAACTTGTCTATCATATTCTCCACCATCATCTTGCAACGGTCAAGACGCGAAGGCGCCACATCGGTAGCAAGCATGGAGTTGCTGACGTCCATACAGATCAGGGTCTCGATGCCTGCGCGCTTCTCCTTGTTGATGGCCACTCCCTGCTGCGGGCGTGCCATCATCACGCACATCAACGCCCACGCTGTCAAAAGCATGGAGAACTTGATGCCCGGACGCCATCGCGACACATCGGGCATGAGCTGCACCAAAAGGGAGGCATCTCCCAAACGGCGTAACAGCTTGCGGCGGTGGCGCATCATCAGGAAGCGCAACAACAGCAGCAAGGGGATGACCGCCAAGAGGAACAAATATTGTGGATCTGCGAACCTAAACATGATAATTGATGAATGGCTGAAACAAATGTGATTGTTAATAATGAATTATCTGACTTATGGAATACGACGGAACAGGGTGAGACTGAGCAGCAGTTCGAGGAAGAGTGCCACCAGCGCCACAGCCACCAAAGGCTGAAACACATCATAGCGGCGCGAGAACTGCTTGACATTCAACTTGCTCTTCTCCAGTTTGTCGATTTCCTTATATATTTCATGCAACTCACGGGTGTTGGTGGCACGATAGAACTTTCCGTCTGTGGCAGCAGCGATGCTTGCCAGTGTTTGGGTATCAATCTCCACGGGAATATTGACATACTGCACGCCACCTGCAACAGGCATAGGATACGGTGCTGTCTTATTGGTACCTACGCCTATGGTATATACCCTGACACCCAGACTCTTGGCGATTTCGGCTGAAGTCATAGGAGAAAGGTCTCCCATGTTGTTCGAACCATCGGTAAGCAGTATCACAACCTTGCTCTTGGACTTGATATCCTTGAGACGACTCACAGCATTCGCCAATCCCATACCAATGGCCGTACCGTCCTGTATCAGTCCGCGTGCCGCTATGTCGGGCTGCACTCCACGCAGCATCTGCAGCAGAGTGGCATGGTCTGTGGTCATCGGGCACTGGGTGAATGCCTCTCCCGCGAATACGGTAAGTCCGATATTGTCGTTCTCTCTGTCACTGATAAACTCAGCCGCCACTTGACGTGCCGCCTCTATACGGTTGGGTTTCAAATCCTCTGCAAGCATACTGGTGGAAACATCGATAGCCAGCATGATATTGATGCCTTCCACCTCACGGCTCTGCCACGCATTACGTGTCTGAGGACGTGCCAATGCCACCACAATACTCACAAAGGCGACAAGACGCAGTATCATGGACAAGGGCATAAGCCGTACACGCCACGACATGGGCACACGACTGAACACCTGGGTGGAACTGACACGCATAGTGGGCTCCGATTTCTTGCGAAACATGAGATACCACACAAGGTAAGGTATTACCAGCAGGAGGAGTAGAAGATATTCTCGATTTGCAAATTCCATAACTTTCTGAATAATATATGCAAGGTGCCGGGGCTACCATGCCATGACATCTGCTATCTGATAAAGCACATATCCCAACAACGCAAGTATCTGCACAGACAGCAGGATGACTACCGCACGGAGCCATTTGCGCTTGAGCAGCACTTTCTGTTCCTGCTCGGTAAGTTGCGGCTTGGGCTGCTCCTGTTGCGGCAGCGCCTCTACCTTGGTGGCATTGATGAAGTCAATGGCACTCAGCAGGTTCTTGTCGTTCTCGTTGATAAGGGTTGAATATTTGGCAAACTTCACAAGGTCGGCAGTCACGAAGAGTTCTTTCAGTTCCTCGATACCACCGGTATCCTGTTCGGAGGTGAGGCGGTCGATAATCTCACGGCTGGTCATCTCCATGGCACTGAAATGATAGCGCTCCTCGATATACCTGCGCAGGGTATCGGTAAGGCGCGTGTAATATTCCTTGGAGTTCTCTGAGGCTACAAGGTTGGATGCCTTGATAATGGCAATCTGCTCCATCGCCTTCTGGTGAGGGAGTATCTTCTTGATGGGTTTCAGTGAAATCTTGATAGGTTTGCCCGATTTCAGGCGTACATACAGCCATACGAACAGCACACACTCCAACAGCAACAGAATGCTCAGCCACAGTGCAGCCGACCACTCTGACCACAGAAACGGGTTGTCCTGCACATCCTTTGGCGGAAAGAACCTGTCCATCTGCGTGGTGTCCACTTCCACCTCCATCACCTTCAGTGCCAGACTTTTAGTCTTCACAGTTTTGTTTCCTACCCTGACGGCAAGCGGGGGCAAATAGTAGAGGGCGCCGTCAAAAGCAGTCAGACGATAGTTTCTCACGTGGCACTCCATCCCCTCTTCAGCGGATGCCACCACAGGCTCATCCTTCTGAGAGAGAACCTCGATACCTGCAACCATCGTACTGTCACCACGATATTCCGGGAAAACCACCGTTACCCCCTTGGGGGCAATGGCAGAAACAGAGAGGATGGCTTGCTCGCCTATCATCATCTCCACACGACTTATCTTTGCCTCCACACTTCCCTGTGCGATGACGCCAAGAGACCAAAGGAACAAAAATGCCGTTACTACAACTTGCTTCATGATACGTGTTTTGTTTGACGCAGGGTAAACATCTCTTTCAGGGCACGCACGAAATCGCCCTCAGTAGATACACTCACCTTACTGATACGGCTTTTGCTAAGCACTTCAGACAAACGTGACTGGCTCTCCTGCCAATGACGACTGTACAGACGGCGCAACTTGCTGCTGCCGGTATCAACATATTGTTCATAACCGGTCTCCGCATCCACCACCTTTATCAGTCCCACTTCGGGCAACTGTGCCAGCCAGCGGTCGTAAACCTGAATGGCCATCAGGTCGTGTCTTCGCCCTGCCATCTGGATGACAGGATGGGTATAGTTGGACTCTGGAATGACAAAATCACTCAACAGGAACGCGGAACAGCGACGCTTCATCACCTGCATCAGGAACTGCAGGGCTACCGACAAGTCGGTACGGGTACTGGAGGGCTGAAAATCAAGCATCTCACGGATAAGGTGCAATATGTGCTTGCGACCTTTCTTGGGAGGAATATACTTCTCGATTCTGTCAGAAAAGAACACCATACCCACCTTGTCATTGTTCTGGATGGCACTGAATGCCAGGGTGGCGGCGATCTCTGTCACCATGTCGCGCTGCAACTGGCCACGGGTACCGAAATTCAGCGATCCACTCACATCTACAAGAAGCATCAGAGTGAGTTCACGCTCCTCCTCAAACACCTTGACATAGGGGTGATGAAAACGCGCGGTTACATTCCAGTCGATATCCCGCACGTCATCTCCGTACTGATACTCCCTGACCTCGCTGAACACCATTCCCCTACCCTTGAACGCCGAATGGTAAGATCCGGCAAACACGTTGGCACTAAGCCCTCGTGTCTTTATTTCAATGCGACGTACACGCTTGAGTATCTCTTGAGTATCCATGCCTTTGATTCCTGTATATCCTAATTATTCCACATCTGTGAATATCCGACTTCATATATCGGCTGTCATCAGGGCACTTCCACCTTGTTGATGACACGGCTGATAATCTCTTCCACACTTACCCCGGTAGCTTCCGCCTCGTAGGTAAGGCCGATGCGGTGACGCAGCACATCGTGTGCCACCGAACGGATATCTTCGGGGACCACATAGCCACGCTGCTTGATGAAAGCGTACGCACGGGCGGCACGGGCCAGACAGATACTGGCACGGGGACTGCCTCCAAAAGCGATGAGAGGCTTCAAGTCAGGCAGGCCATATCTGTCGGGGAAACGGGTAGCGAATACGAGGTCAGCCACATAGCGCTCGATTTTCTCGTCTATATATACCTCACGCACTACCTCACGGGCATCCATGATTTCCTGTGCGGTGGTCACAGGCCTCACTTCGGGCAATGTGCCAGCCAGGTTCTCGCGTACAATGCGACGCTCTTCCTCTACTGAAGGATAAGAAACCACCACCTTCATCATGAAACGGTCCATCTGGGCTTCGGGCAAAGGATAGGTACCCTCCTGCTCAATGGGGTTCTGGGTGGCCATCACCAGGAACGGAGCCGGCAGGGAGAAAGTATTGCTGCCAATGGTTACCTGTTTCTCCTGCATGGCTTCGAGCAATGCGCTCTGTACCTTGGCTGGTGCACGGTTAATCTCATCTGCCAAAACAAAATTGGCAAACACCGGACCCTTTTGCACTTTGAACGACTCGTCTTTTTGGGAATAGACCATTGTACCCACCACGTCGGCTGGAAGAAGGTCGGGAGTGAACTGCACCCTGCTGAACTGTGAGTCGATAAGTTGGGACATGGTTTTGATGGCAAGTGTCTTTGCCAAACCGGGCACACCCTCAAGAAGGATATGACCGTCACTCAGCAATGCAATCAGCAACGCATCAATCAGATGGCGCTGACCCACAATCACCTGGTTCATGCCTGTTGTCAAATTTGTGACAAACGCGCTCTTCTGAGCAATCCTTTCATTCAATAGTCTGATATCTATCGATTCTGCCATGATGTATGATTATTTATAATGTTTTCTGTTCTACCATGCAGGACTACTGGCAATTTGGTATACCGATACCCCTCATTTGTGGCGCAAAAGTAATCATTTAATGGCTGAAATTGGAAAATATCGCTCTAAATAATATTAAAAAGTCAAATATGAAAAACACGTCAAGCGTAAAGAGCCGTTAAGCCAAAGCCGGGAATTGTTAAAATGCGACAAAAGATTATGACAAAATGGCGGTTTAAGCTTTTTTGCGTCTATTTTTGCACCCCAAGAAAAACAGATGCAGATGCCGTATGACAGTCTGCATCACAGTAGAAAAAGAGTACTAACTTATAAATGAAATTTGGTATGAACATGAAAAAGATTGTGAACATTCTTTGTCCCACCGCCTGCGTTGTGGCTATCACACTTTCCGTCGCAGCATTCAACAAAGTAGGTGCTGCCACCACCAAGCCTGCTACGGCACAGACTGCCCCTGCACCCCAACCCGTAGATTTGACATACGCAGCCGAAAAGGCTCTCCCGTCGGTAGTACATATCAAATATGTGCAGAACAGCAAAATCAAGACTGTTGACGTGCAGAGCGACCCCTTCAGCGATTTCTTCAACGATCCCTTCGGAGGATTCTTCGGCAGAGGCAACGGAGGAACACAGAAACGACAGGTACAGACTCCCAAAAAGACTGCGACAGGTTCCGGAGTCATCATTTCTTCCGACGGCTATATCGTAACCAACAACCACGTGGTGGATGGAGCTGACGAACTTACCGTAAGTCTCAACGACAACACGGAGTATTCTGCCCGGATTGTAGGTACTGACAAGACTACCGACCTGGCACTCATCAAGATTAACGGTCAGAATCTGCCTGCCATCACCATCGCCAACAGTGAAGATATCAAAGTGGGCGAATGGGTACTGGCAGTAGGCAATCCGTTAGGTCTGAACAACACCGTAACAGCCGGTATCGTGAGTGCCAAGGCCCGTTCTTTGGGTGCTAACGGCGTCGAATCGTTTATCCAGACAGATGCCGCCATCAACGCAGGTAACTCTGGCGGCGCACTGGTGAACACCCGCGGCGAACTGGTGGGAATCAATGCCATGCTGTATTCGCAGACTGGATTATATAGCGGTTACGGCTTTGCCATTCCTACAGCCATCATGAACAAGGTGGTAGAAGACCTGAAACAGTATGGTACCGTGCAGAGGGCTCTGATTGGCATCCAGGGCATTGACGTGAAGAACTATGTGGATTCACAGAAAGACCAGGGCAAGGAGATTGACCTGGGCACCATGGA
Organism: uncultured Prevotella sp.; assembly: GCA_945830055.1. Taxonomy (GTDB): domain Bacteria; phylum Bacteroidota; class Bacteroidia; order Bacteroidales; family Bacteroidaceae; genus Prevotella. The sequence continues at coordinate 970 of CALZXH010000055.1, read as the reverse complement.
GGGTATATACGTTGCCAAAGTGACTGAAGGCGGAGCCGCTGAAGAAGCCGGTATCAAGGAAGGCGATGTAATTGTAGAAGCTGACGGACAGAAGGTAACCAAAATGGCAGAACTGCAGGAAGCCATCGCCAAAAAGAGACCCGGCGAAAAAATCACACTGGCTTATCTGCACAACAAGAAGAAGCATACCGAGACCGTCACCCTGAAAAACGAGCAAGGCAGCACCAAGGTAATCAAGAACATGGACCTTGATGTGCTGGATGCCAACTTCAGGGAAGTGACCGAAGCACAGAAAAAGCAACTGAACATCAGCTACGGTCTGGAGGTGACAAAGGTAAACAACGGCAAGCTCAAAGAGGCTGGTATCGGCAAAGGCTTCATCATCCAGCGGGTGAACGACCTGAGCATCAAGACTATTGACGACCTGCAGAAAGTAGTGAAAGAGGCTTCCACCAGCAAAGAACCGGTGCTGTACATCCAAGGTCTCTATCCTACCGGCAAGAAGGCATACTTTGCCATAGGACTTGACAACTGATATAAGCACTCGTCATAAGAGTCATAGACAACAAATATCGCCTGCAGGCTTTTGCTTGCAGGCGATTTTCATGTGTGCAATAACAATAAATACTTCAAGCCTACATCAAACTGAATACACATCTTATAGTTTGTCAGTATAGCTCTTTCTTGTTCCGTTAGATTCTAGTTCCTTTCATCGACCGCACGACGTCAATCAATCGACCGACCTCCGTCAGTCAATCGACCGACGGAGGTCGGTCAATTGACCGAACAACGTGCGGTCGATATGTGAACCGATACACAGACACTATATGAACAACGATCTTCCTGTCATTTGAAATGATACCATCATCATTTGACACCTGATGTCTGCATACACTCAGATTGCTTTATTATCCAAATTCATATTCTATAGACTATATTTACCACTTATACTTCACACCCGGTTTCAAAT
>CALZXH010000054.1 GCA_945830055.1 uncultured Prevotella sp. | reverse complement strand
GACCAGGTGCTGGTGGAGGGATGGAACGAAGGTTGGGAAGACTGGTTCGGACATTCCAAACTGGATGTGTTCGATTTTGTGACACCCTATCCCGACTTCGATATCGACATGCTCAACAGATATGCCCATGAGAAGGGGGTGAAACTGATGATGCACCATGAGACCTCCTCTTCGGCGCTCAACTACGAGCGCCATCTGGAGAAAGCCTATGCGCTGATGAACAAATACGGCTACGATGCGGTGAAGAGCGGATATGTGGGCGACATCATCCCAAGGGGAGAACACCACTACAGTCAGCTGATGAACAACCACTATCAGTACTGTGTGGAGGAGGCAGCCAAACACCACATCATGGTCAACGCCCATGAGGCTACACGCCCCACCGGACTGTGCCGCACATGGCCCAACCTGGTAGGTAACGAGAGCGCCAGGGGAACCGAATATGAGGCCTTTGGCGGTAGTGCCCCCTACCATACCGTGATACTCCCCTTCACCCGACTACAGGGTGGACCGATGGACTATACCCCCGGCATCTTCGAGACACGTCTGAGTGATTGGAGCGACAACCCTTCGTTTGTGCATACCACCCTGTGCGGTCAGCTGTCGCTCTATCTGGTGATGTACAGTCCGCTACAGATGGCAGCCGACCTGCCCGAACACTACCAGAAGTACGACGACGCCTTCCAGTTTATCCGTGATGTGGCGGTAGATTGGGACCGGTCAGAATACCTTGAAGCAGAACCTGCACGCTATATTACCGTGGCGCGCAAGGCAAAGGGCACCGACAACTGGTTTGTGGGCGGCAAGTGCAATCAGGACGGTCATGATGCCGTGGTGCAGCTCCACTTTCTGGACAAGGGGGCGAAATACGAACTCACCCTTTATGCCGACGACAAGGATGCCCATTACGAGCACAATCCCAAGGCTTATGTCATCAGCAAGCGCACGGTGAAACAGGGTGACAAGATCAAGGTACATGAGGCTCCGGGCGGCGGGTTCGCCATGAGCATCATCAAGAAATAAGACATCTGACCCGACGAGAACAAATCAGAGACAAACTGATATATCAGATAACATTATCCAAACCTACGCAGATGAAACTACATCCCTGTAAGAAAGGGCTCATCGCAGCCCTGATGACCGTGGCGAGCGTTACCGCCCAGGCACAGCATTTTAACGAGGTGAACTATACTCCACAGGCTACTACCTTTACGCTCTTCGCACCCAGCGACGCCAAGCAGGTGAAGGTGCGCCTGTATCAGGATGGGGTAGGGGGCAAGTGCCTGAAGACGCTCCGTATGAAACTCACCTCGGAAGACACGTGGAGTGCAACGGCCAAGGGTGACTGTGGCGGCCTTTTCTATACCTTTGACATGGGAAAGGGGGAGTGTGCCGGAGTATTTGCCAAGGCTGTGGGTGTCAACGGCAAGCGTGGAGCCATCATCAGCATGAATGAAACCAACCCTGAGGGGTGGGAGAATGACAAGCCTTTGGTGCTCAAGTCGCCTGCCGACCTGGTGATATACGAGATGCATCACCGCGATTTCTCCGTGGGGCGCAATGGCAGCAACGGAGAGCAGGCTGCACGCTATCCCGGCAAGTTCCTCGCACTCACCGAGCCTTGGGCGATAGACTATCTCACCCGGCTGGGAGTGAATGCCGTACATATCCTCCCCTCATTCGACTACGCCTCGGTCAACGAGCAACAGTTGGATCAGCCGCAATACAACTGGGGCTACGACCCTGTGAACTATAATGTGCCCGAAGGGTCGTATGCTACCAATCCTGCCAATCCCAAGGTGCGCATCCTGGAATTCAAGAAGATGGTGCAGGCGCTCCACAAGGCAGGCATCCGGGTGATTCTCGATGTGGTGTATAACCATACCTTTGATATCGACGGCAGCAATTTCCAGCGCACCTATCCCGACTATTACTACCGCAAGACGGCAGACGGGGCGTATTCCAACGGATCGGGCTGCGGTAACGAAACCGCTTCTGACCGTCCGATGATGCGCAGGTTTATGCTGCAGAGCGTGGCTTACTGGTTGCAGGAGTACCATATCGACGGTTTCCGTTTCGACCTGATGGGCATCCACGATATCGAGACGATGAACGCCATACAGCAGGAGGCACGCCGCATCAACCCCTCCGTGTTCATCTATGGCGAGGGCTGGAGTGCCGGCAGTTGTGCCTATCCGCAGGAGCAGTTGGCAATGAAGTCCAACGTATATAAGATGCCCGGTGTAGCGGCCTTCAGCGACGAGATGCGTGACGCTCTCCGCGGACCGTTTAGCGACGATACCAAAGGCTGCTTCCTGGCAGGCATCCCCGGTGAGGAAGAGAGCATCAAGTTCGGCATTGCCGGAGCCGTCATCCATCCGCAGGTGGATTGCAGCAAGGTGAACTACAGCAAAAAGCCCTGGGCGCAGGAACCCACCCAAATGATATCCTACGTGAGCTGTCACGACGATATGTGCCTTACCGACCGTCTCCGTGCCAGTATTCCCGGCATCACGCCCCGGCAGGTGGCCCGTCTATCCATGCTGGCGCAGACTGCCGTGTTCACTTCACAGGGAGTGCCCTTCATGCTGAGCGGCGAAGAGATGCTGCGCGACAAGAAAGGGGTACACAACAGTTACAACTCGCCTGACAGCATCAACCGTCTGGACTGGACCTGGCTGCAGCGAAGTGCCGATGCCTTTGCCTACTACAAGGCGCTGATTCAGTTGAGGAAGAACCATCCAGCCTTCCGTTTGGGTAACGCCTCTCTGGTGAGAAAACACCTGGAGTTCCTCGATGCCCCGGGTTGCGTGGTGGCATACCGCCTGACAGACTATGCAGGGCGCGATGACTGGCGTAATATCCTCGTGGTTCTCAACGCCAACACTACTGCCCAGACAGTAGCGGTACCGCAGGGCACCTACACCGTGGTGTGCCGCAACGGAGTGATCGACGAGCGGGGACTGGGTACCGTAAGCGGCAGCACCGTAGAGGTGGGACCGCAACAGGCGCTTATCATGTACCAGGAGTAGGCATCTCCTACTGCCTCAAGTCAGGCATGTCATGCCTCCCCATTTCCATATACAGAATCTATATAAAAAGAAGAATATTCGAAAGAAACAATAACCTTCAGATGATATGATGAAGACAAGAACCTTTGTACTAACCCTATTGTTTGCAGTCGCCATGATGAGTAATGCAGCCGTGAAGATAAGCAGAATAGACCCCACCTGCTGGTATGTGGGCATGAAGAATCCGTCACTACAGTTGATGGTGTATGGTCGTAACTTGTCACAGGCACAGGTCACCACTTGTTATCCCGGAGTGGCGATAGATAGCGTGGTGCGTCTGGACAGTCCCAACTACCTGCTGGTGTATCTTAATGTGCGTGATGCCAAGCCCGGTACCATGGAACTCGACTTCTCGGGCACCAAGGTAAAGTACACCCTTTGCCAGCGCGAGATGCAGGGGGAGGAAAGGCAGGGCTTTTCCAATGCCGACGTGCTGTATATGCTGATGCCCGACCGTTTTGCCGACGGAGGAAATGTGAAGCATCCCGTCAAGGGACTGCTGCCCTATAAGAACGACCGTACCCAGCCCAGTCTGCGTCACGGAGGCAATCTTGAGGGCATACGCCAGCATCTGGACTATTTTACCTCGCTCGGCGTCACAGCCCTTTGGTTCACCCCCGTGCTCGAAAACAGTCAGCCTGATGCCGATGGACAGAGCACCTACCACGGATATGCCACCACCGACTACTACAAGGTGGATCCGCGTTTCGGAACCAACGACGACTACAAACGACTCATCGACGAGGCCCATGACAAGGGACTGAAGGTGGTGATGGACATGATCTTCAACCATTGCGGATATTTTCATCCGTGGATTGACGACCTGCCCTCTGCCGACTGGCTCAACACCCCTGAGTGGCTGGTGGAGGCCAAGGCCGACGAACAGGCCAGGAAGAAGAGCAAGGACAATACGTGGACAGGGCCCAAGGTAAACGACAAATACCTGCAGACCAGTTACAAACTGACTCCTATCCTCGATCCTTATGCCAGCAAGATAGACAAGAGGGAGACCGAAGACGGATGGTTTGTGCCCACCATGCCCGACCTGAACCAGCGCAATCCTCACGTGATGACCTATCTGATACAGAACAGCATCTGGTGGATAGAAACCGTGGGTATCGACGGCATCCGTATGGATACCTATCCCTACGCTTGGGCTCCCGGTATGGCAGAGTGGATGAGGCAGCTTAACAACGAATATCCCCACTTCAATGTGGTGGGAGAGACCTGGGTCACAGAACCTGCCTATACTGCCGCATGGCAGAAAGACAGCAGGGTGGCGGCATCCAACAGCTATCTCAACAGCGTGATGGATTTCGCCTTCTTCGACCGCATCAACCAGGCCAAGAACGAGGAGACGGACGACTGGTGGAACGGTATGAACCGCATTTACAACAGTATGGTATATGACTATCTCTACCCCAATCCCAAGAACGTGATGGCGTTTATCGAAAACCATGATACCGACCGCTTCCTGGGCGAGGGCAGAGACACCATGGCTTTGAAGCAGGCTCTGGCGCTGCTGCTTACCATCAATCGCACGCCGCAACTCTATTACGGTACCGAGATTCTGATGAACGGTACCAAGAAGGTGACCGACGGGCATGTGCGCAGAGACTTCCCCGGAGGTTTCCCTGGCGACACCCGCAACGCCTTTACTGCCGAGGGGCGCACCCGGGCAGAAAACAGCATGTTCACTTGGCTCAGTCGTCTGCTCCATTGGAGAAAGGGCTGTCAGGCGGTCATTAACGGGTCGCAGACACAATTTATTCCTTATAAGGGCGTTTATGTAATAGCACGCCGCCATCAGGGACAGCATGTGCTTACTGTGCTCAACGGCACTACCAAGGAGGCCACGATGGACGTGAAGCGTTATGCCGAGGTGATAGGCAAGGCAGGCAGGGTAAAAGATGTGCCCACGGGCAGATACTACAACCTGACGGAGGATATCGTACTGAAACCAAGGCAGGTACTGGTGCTGGAGTGGACTGAGAAATGACAACCGGAATATGAAAACCTATAATAAATGCAAGAAGTATGAAGAAGATTCAGATAAGACTGTTGTTGGGAGTATGGATGTTGTGTGCCATGACCCTTGTTTCGTGTGGAGGTTCTGACGATGGCCCCGGAGAAACGACACCTCCTCCCGCAGCCGGCGGAGACAACGGTGGAGGCAATACCGACGAGGATAACGGTGGCGGTGGTGGCGATACCGGCAGTGACCTGCCTGACGGTTTCAAGTCGGTGGGCGGCGATATCTCGTTGCTGCCCCAGTACGAGAATCATGGTGCTATCTATATGGACGAGAATGGAGCAAGGTTGGGCGATATGCTCACGTATTTCTCCGACAACGGCTGGAACACCATGCGTGTGCGCCTGTTCCACAATCCTGCCAACGCTTCTGATAAAGACAAGGGCGACGGCGTTTGCCAAGACCTGGCGTATGTCACGGAATTGGGAAAACGCATCAAACAGGCGGGACTGCGCTTCTGTCTCGACTTCCATTATTCCGACTCCTGGGCTGACCCCAACAAGCAGTTTACTCCCGCAGCCTGGGTGGGTATGAGTGATGCCCAGCTCGTAGATGCCATCTATACCTATACCAAGGGGGTGCTGGACCATCTTAATGCCGCCGGAGCCACTCCCGACTTCATCCAGACGGGTAATGAAATATCCTACGGAATGTTGTGGGGAAAGGAGGGTAGCGGCGACCTGAAGAAATGCTTCATGGGCAGTTCTGCCAACTGGGACCGCTTTGTCTCCTTGTTGAAGAACGCAGGCAAGGCCTGCAGGGAGGCGTGTCCCAAGGCGAAGATTATACTGCACACCGAGCGGACGGGCCAATGGAATGTGCTCGACAACTTCTACAAGAAGATGAAAGACGGCGGAGTGGATTACGATATTATCGGCTTGAGTTACTATCCCATCTGGCATAACAACCTGCTCACCTTAGAATCTACCTTGCAGAATTTGGAGAAGAACTATCCCGACAAGAAGATAGCCATCGTAGAGACAGGCTATTATTATGCTTGGTACCCCACGGATGCCGACTATGACTACACTTCCACCTATCCTGCCACACCCGTAGGGCAGCAGAAGTTCATCGCAGACCTGGTGACAAAACTGAACAGCCATGCCTCGGTGATGGCGCTATGGTACTGGTGGCCTGAGGCCAACGAATACGGACTCGATTGGAATACCAACCGTGTGACCAACGGATGGAACAATACCTCGTTGTTCGACAATTCTACAGGAAAAGTGAACCCGGCATTGAAGGAACTGCGGAATTTTAAGTAACTTTGCGGCATTGAACAAACAAAGACAAACACTATGTGCAGCAAATTAAGAACAGACTCACTCTGTGTGAGAGGGGGGTGGACTCCCAAGAACGGCGAACCTGTAGAACTCCCCATCATCCAAAGTACTACCTATAAATACGATAACAGCGAAGAGATGGCGATGCTCTTCGACCTGAAGAAGGAGGGTTATTTCTATACCCGCCTGGCCAATCCTACCAACGATGCTGTGGCAAGGAAGATAGCCCAGTTGGAAGGAGGTATCGGCGCTATGCTCACCTCCAGCGGACAGGCCGCCAACTTTTATGCCGTGTTCAATATCTGCGAGGCGGGTGACCATATTGTGGCGTCCAACGAGATTTACGGAGGTACATTCAACCTCTTCGGTGTTACCATGAAGAAGCTGGGCATCGCCTGCACTTTCGTCTCTCCCGAGGCTTCTGATGAGGAGATTCAGGCTGCCTTCCGTCCTAACACCAAACTGCTTTTCGGAGAGACCATCTCCAACCCGGGTTGCAAGGTGCTCGACATAGAGCGCTTCGCCCGTATCGCCCACAGCAATGGCGTGCCTCTGGTGATAGACAATACCTTTGCCACTCCGGTCAACTGCCGCCCCTTTGAGTGGGGAGCCGACATCGTTACACACTCCACCACCAAGTACATGGACGGACATGCCACTCAGGTGGGAGGATGCGTGGTGGATAGCGGCAACTTCTGCTGGGAACAGTATGCCGACAAATATCCCGGACTGTGCACCCCCGATGATTCCTATCACGGACTCACCTATACCAAAGCCTTCGGCAAGATGGGTTATCTCACCAAGTTGGTGGCACAACTGATGCGTGATTTAGGCTCGATACCTGCTCCGCAAAACTCCTTCCTGCTCAACCTGGGACTTGAGACCCTGCACTTGCGTATGAGGCAGCATTGCAGCAACGCCCTCAGCGTGGCGCAGTTCCTGCACGACGACGAGAGGGTGGCATGGGTACACTATGCCGGACTCGACGACGACCCCTGTCATGAACTGGCACAGAAGTACATGCCCAAAGGTACCTGCGGCGTGCTGAGTTTCGGACTGAAGGGCGACCGTGAAACCGCTATCAAGTGGATGGATTCGCTGCAGATGATTAACATCGTGACACACGTGGCTGACTCGCGTACCTGTGTGCTCCATCCTGCCAGTCATACCCATCGCCAGTTGAGCGACGAACAGTTGCGCCAGGCAGGTGTGGCTCCCGACCTGATACGCCTTTCTGTAGGTATCGAGGATGTGGAGGATATCCTCGATGACATCAGACAAGCCTTGGAAAAACTCTGATATTAACAATATGTAACTTTTCAACGCTACTTTTTTGCCGAATCTCTTGGAGGTAATCAATATATTTCCTATATTTGTCTTGTCATCATTACAGAATGATATAACAAAAGGAGTACCTTATAGGCTCCCGTCTAAATAAACTGACCTTAAAAACAGCAAGACTATGGAAGTAGAGAAAATCATGCAGCAGTTGGAGCACAAGCATCCGGGTGAACTTGAGTATCTGCAGGCCGTGAGAGAAGTATTGGTATCAGTAAAAGATGTCTATAACAGCCATCCGGAGTTTGAGAAGGCAAAAATCATAGAGCGTATCGTTGAGCCTGAACGCGTCATCACCTTCAGAGTGCCATGGGTGGACGACAAAGGTGAGGTGCAGGTAAATATAGGCTATCGCGTACAGTTCAACAGCGCCATCGGTCCCTACAAGGGCGGTCTGCGCTTCCATCCATCGGTAAACCTCAGCATCCTGAAGTTCTTGGGCTTTGAACAAACCTTCAAGAACGCACTCACCACACTGCCCATGGGCGGTGGCAAGGGCGGTTCCGACTTCTCTATCCGAGGCAAGTCAGACAACGAGGTGATGCGTTTCTGCCAGTCGTTCATGACAGAGCTTTACCGTGTCATTGGTCCTGATGAGGATATTCCTGCAGGCGATATCGGTGTGGGAGCCCGTGAGATAGGCTATCTCTTCGGCATGTACAAGAAACTCACCCACCAGTGGAGCGGCATGATGACCGGAAAGGGCTTGGAATGGGGCGGCTCGCGCATCCGTCCGGAGGCCACAGGCTATGGAGCCCTGTACTTCGTGAACCACATGTTGCAGACCCATGGATTGGATATCAAGGGCAAGACGGTGGCCATCAGCGGCTTCGGCAACGTGGCCTGGGGCGCTGCCAAGAAGGCCACAGAACTGGGAGCCAAGGTGATTACCATCTCGGGCCCCGACGGATATATCTACGATGAGGCAGGACTTAACGACGAGAAGATAGAATACATGCTTGAGTTGCGTGCCACGGGCAACGATGTCTGTGCACCTTATGCCGAGGAGTTCCCCGAGGCCAAGTTTGTGCCCGGTCGCAAGCCGTGGGAGGTGAAGTGTGATATCGCCCTTCCTTGTGCTACCCAGAACGAACTCAACGGAGAGGATGCCGACATGCTGCTGGCCAACAAACCGCTGTGCGTGGCTGAGGTGTCTAATATGGGATGTACCGCAGAGGCCGCAGAGAAGTTTGTGGCAGCCCGCCAGTTGTTCGCTCCGGGCAAGGCTGTAAATGCAGGCGGAGTGGCTACCTCGGGATTGGAGATGACTCAGAATGCCATGCGCCTCACCTGGAGTTCAGAGGAGGTGGATGCCAAACTCCATGGCATCATGGGCAATATCCACGAGCAATGTGTCAAGTACGGCAAGCAGCCCGACGGCTATATCGACTACGTGAAGGGCGCCAATATTGCCGGTTTCATGAAGGTGGCTAATGCCATGATGGCACAGGGCGTGGTATAAACGATTGGGTAGAATTATATGATATACGTACAAGGAACAGAAGGCTGTCAATGTGGCCATGAAGCTCATGGCGGCATGCCTTCTGTCCTTTGTTTTTTTCAGAAGGCGATATGTGTCTTCGCACTTCTTTTTACCGGATATGCAGCCACCGACAGCGTGGCACAGGTGCCCCAGATGGGCAAGGCTACCTTCTATTCCAAGCGTGCTACGGGCAATCGCACAAGTAGTGGCGAGCGGCTGCATCACGACAGTCTTACCTGTGCGCATCGCACTTTCCCCTTTGGTACCAAACTCAAGGTCACCGACCCTAACACCAAGAAATGGGTGGTGGTGAGAGTGACCGACCGCGGTCCCTTCAAGCGGGGGCGCATCATCGACCTCTCGTGGCGTGCCGCCAAGGAGTTGGGCATCCTGTCTCAGGGGGTGGCCATGGTGGTGGTGGAGCCTGTGGATACCACCATCGTGCCTTTCAAACCGATGGAAAACCTGGGACTTCCTGAGCTCGATTTCGAGAACACCATCCCCAACTACAGCATCAAGCCCACCTGGCAGGAATTGGAAGACCTGCCTTCCACCCAGGCAAGCAAAAGGCGTTCCAAGCTGTAATCAGGGGCTTTGTGGAGAAGACTGTGCGGAACCTCTTCCCAAACCTACAATGAACAACTGCTACCCCAAGCCAAACCGTGTTTACGAGGCCTCAATGCAATCACTTTGCATGTGGCGGATAACAAACTGATACTGTGTTTGTTAAGGCTTATTCAATGCTCATTGTTTTCCACAACAAATTGCCTTGGTTTCCAAAACTGCCACTTTTGCATTCCAAAAGTGGCAGTTTTGCGTTCCAAAAGTGGCAGTTTTGCAGTGCAAAATGGTGCGTTTTGCAAAACGATGTGCAGGGCACTCCTGAAACAAAGTGAATCTGGCACAAGAAAACCCTTTGATTTCCTTATGCCAGGCTCATGTTCACGTTATTGCTTTTGCAGGGTCATGTTGTGCTGAGTGCCGTTGTCTTGCACGCTCCCGTCGATGTCGTACCACTTGTATCTGTACGTGGCTGTGTTGCCGTTGATGGACACAGGTCCTTGAATGTAATCATCGTTGTTGAAAACAATCTTCAAGTCGCTGCCACTTACGGTGTAGTTGACTTTGGACCACATGGACGGTTTGACCGTGACAGTCCCGTCTGCCAAGAAGGCAAATGTGGCACCCTCTATTCCGATTTCGTCAGTGGAAGTGATCTTCCAGGTTGTTCCTGCCAACGTGGAAAGGTCTGCAGGTGTCCCGTTGTCTTCACTGTCGGAACAGGAAGCAAAACCAGTGCACAGAACTACGGCTAATAAAGCCATTCCAATAAATCTCAGTGTTTTCATTGTTTTGTTTTTTGTGCTGCTCAATACCCAAAAGTAGCGTTTCTTGTTTTGTTCTTTATTCACATACAAAGAAAAGGTGTGGGTATTTCAGCTTATTATCTTGTTGAGGCTCTCTTGTGGCCAAGAGTTCTGGACTGCCCGTCATGTATAATAAGCAAGGCCCACACCAAGCACTATATAGTTTATCTCTTTGTGAGATAAGTATATAACCAAGGTGTGGGCGTTTTTGCCCATTATCCACATGACGAGAATTGTCCAGATTCCAACAGGGGATAAATATAGCTAAACGCCCTTTCGTTTGAATGTCCTTCCAACTCCCATCGCATTGGATTGTCGGAATTGATGCAAAAATACTGAAAATATTTTATCCGCACAAGTGTGGCAGGTGTTTTATGCGAATTGGTGGTTGCTCTGCGCCGTAATCAGGAACTGGTGAGTGCATGATGAAGTGAATGTGTGTGGGAAACTTGTGCCGTTGTCATACAGACGGGTATTAAACCCAAATCGGCCATTAGACTGTTATGCGCAAACATACTTTCTTTTTGTCATCTGCCTTTCCGTTTATCGGTAACAATGGAACCCCATTGCGCCCTCAAAACGTAAAGACATCTGTTCAAAAATATAAGCAGTTATCATCATAACGCTAATGGCCGATTTGGGTTAAAAGACGTGACAGTCATGGGTCAGGATTGTTGTTAAGTTTATAGATGCAAGAGGCGTGGATATGTAGTAAGATTGCGAAATGTACGCAAATTTATTTGCTTATATTGAAAATATCCGCTATATTTGTAGTAAATTTACGAAAACAATAGAAATATTATAAATATGATAAGGACGTTCTGGGTAAGGAACTACCTCTCTATCCGAGACAGACAGGAACTGAGTTTCATTGCAAAGACACCCTCTTCCGAACTTGTCACAGAAGTTGTTGAAGGCGTGTTCTTATACAAGTTGGGGATATTGTATGGTTCGAATGCTTCTGGTAAATCAAATATGCTGCTTGCCATGAACAAGGTGTTTCACTTATTGGTGCATCCGAAGTCAAATGCAAGTGAGCTGATAGATGGGAGTGTGCCGTTTGTTCTCACGCGGAATGAGCCTACGGAGATGTTTGTCTCTTTTTATGCGGACGGCATCAGGTATGATTATCATGTGACGTTCAATGAAAAGCATGTCTTGAGCGAAGTGCTTTATTATTATCCCAACAGGTCAAAATCGCAGTTCTATGAGCGTACCTTTGTAGGCGAGAACGTGCAGGCGGACATCAAGTTCGGGGGAAGTCTGAAACTACAGCTAAAGACTCAGGAGCGTATTCGCGAAAACACGTTGAACAATCATAGCGTGTTGTCTGTATGCAGCAAGATTGCTTTGACGGAAGATATTGCTCCGCTCAATGCACTTCACGGCTGGCTGACAGACAAGTACCATGATGTGGATGGCGGTAAGGTTAAAGGTATCATCGAGATTCTGAGGGAAGCGTATGCTGAACCGAGAAAGCGAGGCTTTTTCAATCTCATGTTGCAAAAGGCAGACTTGAACATTTCGGAATTCAGACCTATTGACGAAGACCGCATCCTTTCTGGCGAAGTCCGTGAGCAAATATTAAGGCAGGATTTCCCGGAGAAAGCGAAAAAAGAACTCCTTAAACCCACCACTGAGTCGGTTGCTTTTGTGAATCATTCGGCGGATGGAAGTTTTGAGATTTCTCTGAAAGGGCAGTCAAAGGGCACTCAAAAATACATCAGGATTTTAGGAGCCCTCTATGACATGCTGACAGGGCCTCATGTGTTCTGCCTTGATGAATTGGGTGAGGATTTGCATTACGACCTGTTGTATTATTACCTCAACGTGTTCATCTTTAATTCCACTCATTCCCAGTTGATTATTACAAGTCAGGAGACCACGCTGCTCTCACAGGATTTTATCAACGAGAACAGGGGTGTGGTGTGGTTTGTTGAGAAGAACAAGTCAACGGCGTCGTCTGAGTATGCCCGTGGAGATTCGTTCGGCCTGCACAAGAATATGTCTCTTTACAACTCTTATCGTATCGGACGGTTGGGGGCAAAGCCGGAACTGGGAAGCATCTTTATAAATCTGGAGAAGTGATATGGGCAGACAGCGAACAACAATACTTGTGTTGGGGGAGGGGCCTACGGAGTTTTTCTACTTCAAGTCTCTGTGTGACATGTTCAAGCGTATTACTGTAAAGCCAGACTATCCCAAGCATACAAGTATCAAGGAACTTGAAGCCAAAATCGCAGATGGAGTGGCAATGGGCTACAGTCATGTCTTTTGCGTTGTTGACATGGACACAAAGGACATGGAACCTGAGCGTACTCTCTATCAAAAACTCAAGGCAAAGTATGCCAAACCGATAGAGAAACCCAAGAAGGGTATTTCCTGCAGGGTCGAGTTCTTTGAGACGCATCGCTGCACCGAGTTGTTTTTTCTCTACTATTTCCACTATACATCACGTCCATACGATGAACAGGAGTCTTTGCTCAGGGACTTGAACAAGTATGTGGAATACCGGAAGACGATGGAATTCTTCATCAAGAGCAAGGGATTGCATGGCTACTTTGAGAGAAATGGCGGAAATTTGTGTGATGCCATTGCCCGTGCTGAACGCTCTATGGCTGAGAAACGGACAAGTGGCAGGAGCTACACGTATTCGGACCTCGGAAGATTGATAAAGAAAATGGCGGAACTTCAAAAATAACATGGAGGTCCCGCCATAGTCTCATCTTGCCTCGTTTGCTCTGGAAATCATTCCTTGATCTTGACTACACAGAGGGCTCCTGCAAAGAGCAGTATGCCTGCCAGTGCCAGCATGTTTTCCTGGGCACTTCCCACCAGCCAGAGAATACTTCCGCCCAAGGCTGCCGCCACTATCTGAGGCACGCAGATGGTGCCGTTGAACAAACCCAAGTAGGCTCCCATATGGCCGCGACCCTCCAGGGCGTTGGTCACAATGGCAAAGGGCATGGCAAGCATGGCAGCCCATGCACAGCCTATGAGCACAAAGGAGATAAACAGTAGGTAGGCATCGTGGATAAAGGGAACAGACACAAAACCAATGCCGCCCAAAATCAGACTGAAAGCGTATGCAAACTTGCGGTTAGGGATATTGGGGAGCACCACCGCCCATATCACGCTGCCAATCGCCTGTACGGCAAAGAGTACACCCAGCCAGTTGCCTGCCTCTTGATAGGCGATGGAAGAGGTATCGGTGGTATTCCAGCAGGTGTGGGCAATGGCTCCGTTGGTATAGGTCCACATGTACATGAATGCCATCCAGCAGAAAAACTGCACCAGTCCTACCGTCCAGAATGCTGAGGGTGCATTCTTGAGCAATTGCCACATGTTGGTCTTTTGCTCGTTCATTGGCTTCTCCAGTCCGTGGTATTCGGCATACTGCTGTGGAGGCATCTCCTTCACTTTGGCTGTGGTATAGAGCACGCAGAGTATCAGGATGGCGGCACCTACATAGAAGGAGTAGATGACAGAATCGGGCACTACTCCCTTTTCCGCCACGTTGCTGATGCCCAGAAAAGTGAAGAGGAAGGGGAAAACGTAGCCCGCAATGGAACCGGCATTACACAGGAAACTCTGGATGGAGTAGGCGAGTGCCTTCTGTTTCTCGTTCACCATGTCGCCCACCAGCATCTTGAAAGGTTGCATTGCCATATTGATGCTGGTATCAAGAAACATGAGCGAGCACAGTCCGAAGACCATGGCGGTGGACAGAGCCATGCCGAAGGAGCCGGCATTGGGCAACAGACACATGACGGCTACAGCCACGGAGGCGCCCACGAAAAGGTAGGGGATGCGCCTGCCGAAGCGGCACCAGGTCTTGTCGCTCAGCGTGCCCACGATGGGTTGCACCAGGATGCCCATAAGCGGAGGGAGAATCCAGAAATAACTCAGCGTGTGAGGGTCTGCGCCTATAGTAGCGAAGATTCTGCTGATGTTGGCACTTTGCAGGGCGTAGGCTATCTGTACGCCGAAGAATCCGAAACTCAGGTTCCACAGTTGCCAGAAAGAAAGGTCGGGACGTTTTTTCATGTTGGTAGATTGTATGTTGTTGAAGATGTTTGTGATAGAATACGTTGTTGGAAATGACGGGACGGACGGGAACGTCATCCTTGGCTGTCAGAAGGGATTGGCCGTGTGGTACCGCGGATGATGAGTTTTGTCTTTACGATACGCCGCTCTATCTTGTTCATGGGCAGTCTGCCTTCTACCTTGTTGATCAGTATGTCTGCCGCTTCACGGCCTACCTGGTGTCCTCGCTGTTCTACGGTAGTGAGCATAGGGTCGCAGGCAATGGCGCGTTGTCCGTTGGTGAATCCGCAGACAGAGATGTCCTGAGGCACCTGGAATCCCATGCGCTTGGCGGTATAGAGGATGCCGATGGCGGTATCGTCGTTGACGGCAAAGAAGGCGTCGGGATGGTCGGGTGCCGACAGTATCTCGGGAGTAATCTCTTCAGCATGGTTGCGGTTGTCGCAGAAGGTAGTCAGGCTGTTGTCGAAGGGGATGCCGTGTTTCAGCAAGGCATCCTTGTAACCGTTGAATCTGTTTTTGGAAATTTCCAGCGTCATGGTAGAACCGTAGAAGGCGATGCGCCGGCATCCTGTTTCTATCAGGTGGCTCACTGCGGCAAAGGCACCCTGATAATCGTCCACCACCACCCTGTTGGCATCTACGCCGGTACAGATCCTGTCGTAGAACACCAGGGGAACTCCCACATCTATCAGCCGCTGGAAATGTGTGTACTTGGTCGTGTCTTTGGCTTGCGAAACGATGATGCCGCACACCTTGTTCTCGTAAAACGACTGGCAGATACGCACCTCGTTGTCGTATTGCTCGTTGCTCTGTGCCACCATGATGCGATAGCCGTGCTGTCGTGCCTCTTCCTCGATGCCTGCCAGTACGGTAGAGAAATAGTAGTGTGCTATTTCGGGCATGATGACACCGATGATTTTGGAGGGCTGTATGCGACTGAAGCGCAGGGATTCGGCAATGGCGTTGGGCACGAAATGGTGCTCGTCGGCATAGCGGCGTATCTTGTTGCGCTGCTCTTCGCTGATGCGTGGAGAGTTTTTCAAAGCTCTCGACACGGTGGCTACCGATACTCCCAGGGCTTTGGCGATGTCTTTCATGGTGAGACGCTCGCTGGGATTGATGTATTCCGTCATGGTGAGGTAAAGAT
>CALZXH010000053.1 GCA_945830055.1 uncultured Prevotella sp. | reverse complement strand
GATTTATTCCAAAGTATGTTTGCGCAGAACAGTCTAATGACCGATTTGGGTTTAAGCATCAAAACAAATATGATACGACGTGCTGGACGTGACCGATAAACGCAATTATCTTGAAGCCTTTACCTCGTCTATGATTACCTGCTTGTTTGTCCTTTAAAATGTTTTTTGCCTCCCAAGATGCTTGGCTGTCATAGCAAGGATAGGATAACTGTGCAGAAAACATGCACTTAGGGCAGTGTAATTGTACAACGATACGGTATCCATTCTTCGTTCAGCGTCGCTGGATGGTCGTTCAGCGTCGCTGAACAAAAAACAGATACGTATTCTATGTGATGTTATGACAGCCATGCTGGTGCAATCTGAAAAGCCATCCAGACAAACATACAACAGCCTGCCATGACGGGAAAAAGCTTGGATGTTGTTTACTCTATGTATCAGACCACCATCAATGAGCCATTGCAGAGCAATCTCGTATTCCCTTGCCCTTGCACCCTGTTTCACCAGACCATAGATAAACTTCCTGTTCTCCTTGCTCAACTGTGACGGCAAGACGTGCACCCTCGACTATTAAAGGCTTACGTCGGTTGCTGTTTTTCCATTCAATCAGTTTTTCTATTGCAATTCTGTACATAAACTTTATCCGTTAATCACATTTCATGAGGGAATATCACTTCAAATGTACACATTTCATGAGGGAAAAACAAGGTATTCTTACACAAAAACATAGGGAATAACAGTATTTAACTATTAGTATATTGAAGACTGTCGTGTGCATTCGTGAAAAGAAACAAAAAAAGAGGGCTATTTTTTGCTGACTGATGGTTTTGCACTAACTTTGTGGCTGTTATGAAAGAAACGCAAGGTATTTCTTCTGCCCAAGTCGAAACCTATAGGGCGCAGTATGGCGAGAATGTGCTCACCCCACCCCAAAAGAAGTCGGTCTGGCGGCTCTATGCCGAGAAATATAACGACCCAATCATCAGAATCCTGTTGGTCACAGCCTCCATATCCTTGGTGTTGGCTTTTGTCAATGGCGAATACATGGAGGTGGTGGGTATCTTTGTTGCTATCTTCCTCGCTACTACCATCGGTTTTGTGTTTGAACTGGATGCCTCCAGACGCTTTGACGAACTCACGGCACTGGGCGAGGAACAGCCGGTAAGGGTGATACGCGACGGACAGGTACAGATGATTGCACGCCGCGAGGTGGTAGTGGGCGATGTGGTATTGTTGGAAGTGGGTGACGAGGTGCCTGCCGATGGCACCCTCTTTGCTGCCAACAACCTTCAGATAGACGAGTCGAGTCTTACGGGCGAGCCCCTCAGCACCAAATCCACTGTCGTGCTTCAGCAAGATGCCGCTTATGCCGCCAATCGGGCCTTGCGCTCTACCCTGGTGATGAACGGTTCGGGAAGCATGGTGGTTACTGCCGTGGGCGATGCCACGGAGATAGGCAAGGTGGCGCGACAAGCCACGGAGAGTACCCAAGTGAAGACTCCCCTCAATATGCAACTGGAACGCCTTGGCGCTTTTATCAGCAAGATAGGCGTGGGAGTGTCTATGGCAGCTTTCGTTCTATTTCTTGGTCACGACATGCTCACCGGCTCCGTGTGGCACACTACCGACTATTTAGGAATGGCGAAGATAGTGCTGCAATACTTTATGATGGCGGTGGCGCTGATAGTGATGGCCGTGCCCGAAGGACTGCCCATGGCAATCACACTGGCACTGGCGCTGAACATGCGCAGGATGCTGAAGTCCAACAATCTGGTGCGCAAACTGCATGCCTGTGAGACGATGGGAGCCGTGACGGTGATATGTACCGACAAGACGGGCACGCTGACCCAAAACAAAATGCAGGTGAGTGACATGGAGTATGCCGACACCACGGCACGCGACACCTGCGAGACCCTACTTCCCACTGCCATCGCACTCAACACCACTGCCGACCTCAACGGTAACACGGGCATAGGCAATCCCACCGAGGTATCGCTGCTGCTATGGCTGCAACAACAGGGTATAGACTATCGTCATCTACGGGCAGATGCAGAAGTAGAAGACCGTCTGCCCTTCTCTACGGAAAAGAAGTATATGGCCACCGTCATCCGCAAGAAAGCCCAAAGATACTTGCTGGTGAAAGGTGCACCGGAGATAGTGATGCAGATGTGTGACACTCAGAGCAGCCATTTGCAGGAGGTGCTTCACAGGTACCAGCAACAGGCGATGCGTACCCTTGCCGTAGCGATGCGTACTCTGAACACCGACGAGACTGCCTCCTGCATGGAACAGCCTGTAGGCTTGCAGATGCTGGCGGTATTCGGTATTGCCGACCCGTTGCGCGATGAGGTTCCGCAGGCAGTGAGCCATTGCCACAGTGCGGGCATACATATCAAGATAATCACGGGAGATACCGAAGCCACAGCCACTGAGATAGCCCGCCGCATCGGGGTGATGGATCGCAACGACGACCCGTCGAAGAATGCAGCTCTCAGCGGTACCGCGTTTGCTGCCTTGAGCGATGAAGAGGCGTTGCGCATCATCCCTTCGCTCAGACTGATATACAGGGCACGCCCCACCGACAAGCAGCGACTGGTGAACCTGCTGCAACAGCAGGGAGAGGTGGTGGCAGTGACAGGCGACGGAACCAACGATGCGCCGGCACTTAACCATGCCCATGTGGGACTTTCGCTGGGCTCTGGTACGGGAGTGGCAAAGAATGCCAGTGACATCACGCTTATCGATGACTCTTTCAGCAGCATTGTCAGAGCGGTGATGTGGGGGCGTTCGCTCTACCGCAACATCCAGCGTTTCCTCTACTTCCAGTTAGTGGTCAATATCACGGCACTGCTGTTGGTGATAGGTGGCTCTATCATAGGTACCGAACTGCCGCTCACCATTACACAGATACTGTGGGTGAACCTGATTATGGACACCTTTGCCGCCATGGCGCTGGCATCGCTGCCTCCATCGCGTGAGGTGCTGAAAGAGAAGCCTCGCAGTGCCCGACAGTTCATCATTACCCGTCCGATGGCACGCAGCATCATCATATCGGGTCTGCTCTTCTTCGTTGTGATGTTTGCCCTGCTTTGGTATTTTGAGCGATGGGCAGGCGTATCTACCGAAGAACTCACCGTCTTCTTCACCCTTTTTGTATTGCTGCAGTGGTGGAATCTGTGGAACGCCAAGACCTTCGGGTCTGAGCACAGCGCTTTCCATCATCTGGCAGCCAATAAGGGACTGCTGACGGTGCTTGTGATGATACTGGCAGGACAGTGGCTCATCGTCACCTTTGGAGGTACCATGTTCCGCACCGTGCCCCTGTCTGCCACCACATGGCTGTGGATGCTGGCGGTGACCTCGCCGGTGATGTGGATGGGCGAACTGCTGCGTTACATCAAAAGGAAATCAAGAAACAGCGGTGGAAAGGCATAGCATAGTCCACCCTCTAAACATACAGAACAACGTGAATACCATACAACCATCATCCTCACAAGGCTATTGCGCCACCATCGGCTTCTTCGACGGTGTGCACAAGGGGCATCGCTACCTGATCAGACAGGTCAACGAACTGGCACAGCAGCGGGGGCTTTCCTCAATGGTCATCACCTTCGACTCACACCCCCGGGAGGTGTTGCACAGCGCGTTTTGTCCGCAGTTGCTGAGTACCCCGGAAGAAAAGATGGCGCTGCTGGCAAAGACAGGCATACAACGCCCTGTGATGCTACCCTTTACAACCGAACTGGCGGCACTCTCCGCCCGGGAATTCATGCAGCAGGTGCTGAGAGAGCAGTGGGGCGTGCAGGTACTGGTCATCGGCTATGACAACCGTTTCGGTCGCAACCGCAGTGAGAGCTTCGACGACTATGTGGCATACGGCAAGGAGATGGGCATTGAGGTAGTACACGCCCGTCCGTTGCAGGTAGAGGGTCTGAACATCAGTTCGTCGATGGTGCGTAGCGTGCTGCAAGAGGGTGAGATGCAGATGGCATATACCTGCTTGGGCTACCATTATTCGCTGAGCGGTACGGTGACACACGGCGAGCATGTGGGTACTTCATTGGGCTATCCTACCGCCAATATCCAGGTGGCGGATTGCCGCAAACTGATTCCTGCCAATGGGGTATATGCCGTGCGTGCCATGATAGACGGTGACGGCAGATGGCTGCAGGGCATGACCAACATAGGTACACGCCCCACTTACGGCGACCATGCCATAGGCATAGAGACCCACCTTTTCGGCTATCACAACGACTTGTACGGCCATGAGCTGACTGTCCGTTTTGTGCAGCGCCTGCGAGACGAGCGCAAGTTCCACAATACGGGTGAACTGGTACGCCAGCTGGAACGGGATGCCCTGCAAGCCAAAACAATATTGGAACAATGAAAAAGGCATTACAATATTTCTTTATCTTCGCGGCGATACAACTGCTGGTTTCCTATATGGTGATCGGACTTGCCGCCATTCTGCATTTTGATGTGCAGAGCGTCTGGGCTGCCATCGCCTCGCATGTCGTTTCGTCCGCCATTGCTGCGGCTTTGTTTCTGCGTTTGAAGTGGTGTGAGGTTTCTCCCCACTATCTGCGTACCCGTCCTTGGGGAGTGTTCTTCTGGAGTGCCCTGCTGGCATTGGGACTCATTATCCCCAGTGTGTGGTTGCAGGAGATGCTGCCCCCGTTGCCCAATATCTTACAGGAGCAGCTCACAGCCCTGTTGCGCCATCCTTTGGGCTTTGTGGCAGTGGGTTTGCTGGCTCCCTTGGTAGAAGAGATTGTATTCCGCGGTGCCATTCTGCGTGCTCTGTTGCAATGGTTCTCCAGAGCATGGGTCGCCATCCTTGTTTCCGCAGTGTTCTTTGCCCTTATCCATGCCAATCCGGCACAGATGCCCCATTCCTTTGTCGGGGGCATACTGCTGGGCTGGATGTACTGGCGTACCCGGAGCATACTTCCCGGCATGGTGTATCATTTTGTGAACAATGCCGTGGCATACGTGATGGCAAACGTTGTGGCTGATCCCAATGCACCGCTGGGCACGTACTTCGGCGGCAGTAGCACACAGGTGCTGCAGGCTGTATTGTTCTCGCTGTGCATCGCCTTGCCCGCACTGTTCCAGTTGGGAAAAAGACTTTAGGCGGGGAAGGTGTCGTACCTGCCAAACAATAAAGGAGGGTTGCCCGCTGGAGCAACCCTCATCGTTAGTTTTACTTTTTGGAATTTTGAGAGATGAAACTTCACAGTCTCATGTTCTAATGTAGAAATGATTTATTTAGAGAAAGCATAGAAAAAAATCTTGCTTGGTGCCGCTCTCACCTTGTCGCAGGCGAAGTGACGGCTTGATGCCCTAAGGAGTCGGCGGCAGAAGAGGTGATGGCCTGCAGTTCCGTAGAGTCGGTTTCCTGCTTGTCGGCCTTGCGCTCTTGCAGCATCTGTTCCACGTCAGCCACTGTGATAGTGGGCTCTTCGGGCATAGTGCCCACAGGTTGTGGGTTCATGGACTTGTCGGCGGCGTTGACCAGTGTCACGATGATTGCCACCACTGCGGCAGCCCTGAACAGCGGAGCCAGTCTTTGTTTCAGTGTGATGGTCTGTGCCTTCACTGCCAAGGGCTCGTCTATCTGTTGCAGGATGCGTGCGTCGAAGTCATCGCCCAGTCGTGTCTGCTCGGTGCTCTGCTGTTGGTAGGCGAACAGGTCGCGGTATTGCAGCAGTTGCACGGGCACATCTTTCTGGCTGAAGAAGGTACGCAGTATGTGCTCCTCTTCACAGGTGGTTTCGCAGTTCCAGTAGCGTTCCACGAGTTGTTCGATGTACTTATAGTCCATAGTTCTCTTTTTCGATAAACTCTTTCTTGATGGTCTGGCGGGCTCTGAAGATATTGACCTTCACTTGGTCCTCGCTTATTCCCATAACGTGCGCTATCTCGCGGTAAGTCTTTCCCTCAAAATCGCGTAGCTGCATGGCAGTCCGCTGTTTCTCAGGCAGGCGGTTGATGATTTTCTTCACCAGCATCACCCTGTCTTGCTGCATCACGAGCGCTTCGGGATTGGATGTGTAGGAACTGTCTGCCGGGTCGTTGCCGTGTGCTGTGTCGAGCGTCTGGTTGTTGTTGTCGGCTCTTTTCAGCTTGTCGAGTGCGATGTTGCGGCAGGTGGTCAGGCAGAAGGCTTCCATCGAATCTATCATTGCCCAGTTTTCCCGCTTGTTCCATACTTTCATCATCGTTTCCTGTACCACGTCCTCTGCCTCCGCCGGATTGAGAGTGATGCGGAGTGCCAGTCTGTAGAGTTTGTCTTTCAGCGGCAGGATATCGTTGCGGAAATTGATGATTTTCATCCCCTCTCTGTTCTATAGACGATTGTAGGTGTATAAAAGTTACAGCGCTTGCCTGATTTTTTTCAAAAAAATTAGTGTGCCACTTTTCTGCACAGTGTGCCGTGCTCTGTCTGTATCTTCAGCAGGTAGATGCCGGGTGCGTATGCAGGTAGTGCAATCTCCGAGGTAGAGCCTGCCGCCACGTTGTGCAGTTGGTTGCGATACACCTCGCTGCCTCCTGCATTGCACAGGGTGATGGTGGCATGGCGTGTGGCTGCAGTGAACAGCAGCTGCATGTCGCTGCCAAAGGTCACCATGCACTCTGCCGGTGTCATGGTGGTTCCGGTGATACCTGTGGCATAGAGTTCGCAGCATTCCTTGGCTCCTGCCAGCGCATCTATCTTGCCGTAGCCCCAGCCCTTGCCGGGAGCTGTCTCGGCATCGCCGGTAAACTCATCGTGGCGAGATGTCTTTTCAATCACGTCCTTCAGTTGTTCGGGGGTCAGTGTAGGACAGGCCTGCAGCCATGAAGCTACGGTACCAGTGGCAAAGGGGGCTGCCATTGAGGTGCCCTGCATGTAGCCATAGAGATGGTAGCGGCCGTCGCCTGCATAGGAATTGTAAAGGAACAGGGTGCCCGACTGGTCGTAGTTGGAGACCGCAGAGATGATGAAGCAACCGGGGGTACACACTTCGGGTTTCATGCGCCCGTCGGCAGTGAGTCCGTAGGAGGATGATGAGAACAGGTCGCCCACGGTCTCGTCCAGTTCTCCCACTGCAGTTTCCCGGTACAGCGTGTACTCCCTGCGTGTGGTGTAGGCACCCACGGTGAGGATGCGCTTGGAGGTGCCTCCTATCTCGGCGATGGTTGCATCGTGTGTGGGGGCAGTGAAGCCTTCTATGTCGTTACTGGTCAGTCCCATGAGGAGGTTGTCTGCCCAGAGATCCACCTTGCCTGCCGTCTTGGGTATGATGGTGATGCCCAGCTGGTGGTTGGTGCGAATGCTCGTGATGGATGTCGAGATGAGCAGATGAGGCTTGTTGTTGTAGGGACTTATCTCATAGGCGGCGGTAATGGTGCCCGATACTTTGGTACCAAGATTGATCTCCTGGGCCTCTGTATTGCTGAGGTCTATCTTCACTTCATCCACCACCTCTTTGTTGAAGGTGTTGTAGATAAAAAGTTTGGCTTCAAACTGCATGTCGGCGTCTGCCCACACCTCTAAGTCACCGTAGCCGTATATGCCCACTCCGTTGTAGTAGTCCAGAAAGGTGGAGAGGGGAGTGTCTGTCTCGCCTGTGAAGACATGGCGGATATGGAAGTCAGACAAGCCGAAGTTGCCTGAAGAGCCCACCAGCAGGCGTCCCGGTCCCTGCAGCTGGTCTGCCATGCGGTCGAAGGGCGAGGTGCCGTCGTGCGGACCGGCATGGGTACCCAGACTCAGGTTTACCACTGCAGGCTTGCCCACTTCGTCGGCATAGTCAAACACGTATTTGATGGCATTGGTGAAGTTCACGTTGTCGTCGGACTCATCACCCATGCTCACCAATATGATGTCGGCATCGGGTGCCGCACCGCAGAAAGCTCCGTCTGCCAGCAGTCTGCTGCCGGCGGCAATACATGCCACATGGGTGCCGTGGGAGTTGTTGGTGATATCGCCTCCTGCCCATTCTATCTCGCTCTGCTCCTTTATCTCTGCGCCATAGCCGAAGTTCTCGGGCGAGGGGAAACGGGTGGTTGGCTCGGTGCTCTGTTCCCATACGCGCTTGATGCGGCAGTTGCCCTCGGCATCGTAGAACGCCTTGTGACCGTAGTCAAAACCGGCATCCACTACGCCTATCACCACTCCCTTGCCGGTGTAGGGTGAGGAGAGGGAGGTGCCTTCAAGTACCATGTCGGTGCCTGCATCCTTGCGTGCCTTGTCCAGTTGCTGTTTGCCCTTGCTTGCCAGTTGCAGATGTTTCACTCCGGGCACCTTTGCCACAGCCTGCAGGTTGGATGCCTCCACACGTATGGTAGCCATGTTGCCGGTGCGCAGGCTTACCTGTGCCCCTGCCTGTTGCAGTGCCTGCCAGTCAATCTCGTCCTCATCTACCATCAGGTATGCGCTCAGTGTGGTGTTCAGGGCGGCGGTGCGCTGTGCGGGTGTCGATTTGTTTATCTGCGCCATCTTGATGCGCGCGTTGGGTGCCAGCACATTGTCTGACTGTGCGTGTAAGGTGGCAAGGGGAGCCGTGAGCGCCACTGCCAGCGATATGAGTAATTGCTTCATGCTTTTGCTTTGTTTGATTGTTTTATTTCACACCTACCTTGTAGGTCTTTGCTTTGTTGCCCTGCTGTACGCGTACCATATAGATACCGGCTCCGTTGATACGTGCGCCGGGCATCTGGGTGCCTGCCATGTTATATACGCGGTAGTTGTCACAGTTGCCGCTCACTCTGATGATGCCGTCGCTGACATATACCCTGCAGTCTTGCTGTGCCTGTGCTGCGGGGGTGTCTATGCCGGTGATATAGCCGCTCTGAATGCTGTTCTCGCCCAGGCGTGCCTCCACGGCATTGTATATCTGGCTGGCGTTGTAGTCGGTGCTTGAATAGGCTGCCACAAATCCTACCAGGCGCATGTCTTTCACCACGGTGGGCACAATGATGGAGCCGTCCAACTCGGGCACGCTTGACTCATCGGTCCAGTAGGTCGATTTGATTTCCTCGGGCAGGGTGAACGAGGTGGTGTAGTGTGTCACCTCACCGGGAACCAATTCTACCAACAGTCCCCAGGCATTTCCCGTCACTGCACCGCGGAACACGCTGTTGTGCTCATATTCGGAACCGCCCAGTATCTGGTAGCTCTTGATGGAATCTTGCACCAGGAACACGTTCAGGATGTTTTCTGCCGAGGGGGCAGTGGTGTGGGTATAGATGCCTAAGTCGAGTGTCACCTCGCGGGTGGCTTCGTCGTAGGTGGTCTGCATGCTCAGTGATATGTAGGGCTGCTGCAGGTCGGCGTTCTCCAGATTGCGCTCAATATCGCTCTGTACGGTATTCACGATGGGGGCGGATGATACGGCTGTATTGGTGAGCCTGTTGAACATCACGGCAGGGGCAAAGGTGGAGCTTGCTCCGTAGAACCAGCAATACTCGCCGTCTTCCTTCATGGTGAAGCGGTCTGCCTCATAGCCGGCATGGTGTGACACCTGTATCAGGTTGGTCATGCCCGACTCTTCCAGCACGCGGTGCAGGGTGCTGTGGCCTTGGGGACAGTTGGAGCAGGTCTGGCTGGTGAAACTCTCTATCAGGATGTTTCGCTCCATGTCAGAGGGGTAGAAGTATGCCACGTCGCTCACCTTGTTGTCGGTAATGTCGGCATCGCCGTCAGTGCCGTTCACCTTGCTCACTTCAATGCTCACGGGCAGACTGAGGTTGCCCTCGCTGCTGCTCAGGGGCACATCGATGTCGTAGGTGCCTCCGGGAAGAATGTTCAGTCCGGTGAGTGCCATGCTCTGCACGGGTTGTGAACCTACCTGTATGTCAACGGTCATGTCGGTCACGGTATTGCTGCCGATATTGAGGATGGTGCCGCTCACCTGGTAGTTCTCTCCGCTGCGGTAGTAGGCGGTGATGGGGATGTTTTTCATCAGCACGTCGTTGAAGGCGGGGGCATCGTTGATGACTGCACGCACGTTGACGGCTCCTACTCCCCTGCCATATACGTCGTTCCAGTTGCCTTCGTCATAAGCGAAGCAGCAGTCTTGGATATCTTGGGAGAAGTCAGCAGAGCAGAACTGGTAGCTGTTGCTTATCTCGCCCAAGTAGCCCACATAGATGGCCTCTTCGTTGCCGGTGATGGTGTAGGGACTCGACAGGGTGGCTGTCTGCCACACATTGGCTGTAGCGATGGTAGCGGTCTCCGAGGTCACGGGGTCTGCTGTCAGGTCGGTGCTCACAAACAGGGTTATCTGTGAGTTGGTGGTGCGCTTGGAACCCACTACAAACTCTACGCCGCCGATGGTACATCCCTTGAGGGTCTTGAGCTTTTCGGCGTCCATTTTGATGCATGCGCCTTGTTTGCCACCGGTGGTTACTCTGAAAATCTTGCTTTTGGAAGCTTCGCCGTTGGTATAGCCAAACGACCATGCCATAAGTTGGTTAGGCAATAGGGAGAGCAGTACTCCGAACAGTAATGATAGTGTAGTTTTTTTCATGTTGATATTTTGTTTGATTCTTGTTTCATGGTTTTTCTCCCAAGAGCAGGGCTGCTTCCGGTCCCATGTTGAACAGCAGGTCCAGAATGCTGAGGCGGGGGATGAACCCGTGCTTGCGGGCAAACACCTGGTAGTAGGGACCCACCTGTTGTCCATCCTCGTTTGCAGGGTGCTTGGGGTGTATGCTGTTGCGGTAGTCGGCAATACCCTGTGCGCTACATTCCTCTGCAGAGAGGTAGCGGCTGCTCTCCGTAATGTGCGGACGGATGTCGAGCAACCGGCACATGGTATGGCAGATCTCCCGGTTGAAGTCATACAGGCAGGTGTATCGCTGTTCAAAGAACGGGCGTATGTCGTCTGCATAATAGTCAAAGAAGGGCGATTCGCTGTAGGCGGAAAGCAGTGCATGCCAGTGCAGGTGCCGCCAGTTGCCGTGGTCGCTGATGTGTACCTTGCCGTCGCCGTGTCGCTCCACGGGTACGGTGAGTGTCTGGGTGCCCTGGGCGGTGGCTATGACGCAGCGGTTGCGGTAGGTCTGCTTCTGGTAGCTGTCGTGTGCCTCTATGACTACCTCCCTGTGCATCACCATCTTGTGATACCATTCTATGGGTCCGAAGTAGGTGGACGAGAGTAGTGCTGTCATGGCGTCAGGGGAGATAGAGGAAACATCTGTTGCGGTCGATGCCGCTGCTGTCTATATGATACAGCACCATAGTAGCCCTGCCGATGATCTGTTGTTCCTCCACCAGGGACGTATTGCCCGGTACCTTGCCCCGCACCTGTTGCAGGGGTTCCAGCAGATAGTAATCGGCACGTGCGCAGGTACTCTTGATACCTGGCACCACTACCAGCCCTTTCTGGTAGGGCAGGGTGTCGCCGGGCAGCGCCTTGCATCTTGCCAGCATCTTGCCGCCGCTTGCCTTGCCGGCTGCCTCGAACACCACGATGTCGCCCCGTCTGATGGGCTGTTGCCACAGTCGGGCATAGCCGAAGAGTCCGTCCTCGGTACCTGTGCGCAGTCCGTAACTCCAGCGGTTCACCAATATGCGGTCGCCCTGTTGCAGCAACGGTTCGAATGCTGCTCCCTCGATGGTACACACGGTGAGGACGGTGGCTCTGAAGAAGAGCATCAGTGCCACGGTCACAGCCAGTGCCAGGAGGAAGCGGAGAAACAGGGAGAGGCGCATGCTGGTGGGCAGTTCTTTACTTGATATTGTCAACGATGCTGAACAGGCGGTGCCAGCGGATGCCCGAGATGCCGTGACGGTCGGGGTCGCTTGACCACCAGATGAAGATAGGCTTGCCTACGATGTGGTCTTCTGGTACAAAGCCCCAGTAGCGGGAGTCGGCTGAGTTGTGCCTGTTGTCACCCATCATCCAGTAGTAGTCCATCTTGAACGTATATTTGTCGGTGGCTGTACCGTTGATGAATATCCTGCCGTCTTTTACCTGCAGGTCGTTGCCTTCATATACGCGTATGGGACGGTCGTAGATGGTGATGTTCTCCAACGTCAGGTGCAGTGTCTCGCCTTTCTTGGGAATCCATACGGGACCGTAGTTGTCGCGTGTCCAGTGCTTGTTGCCGTCGTGTGGATAGATACCGTCAGGAGTGCTCTCGGTGTTCAGCCGTATGCTCTTCACCAGGTCCTTGCGGGTATTCAGGGTGGCTACGGCATATTGCGTGAGCGGCATATAGCCGTTGTCGTGCAGGCTTCTCAGGTCTTCAAACGAGATGCCCAACTCCTGTATCAGTTCCTCGGGCAACTGCTGGTTCAGTTCCACGTAGTAGGTGTATTGCACGTTGTCGGGTTCCTTGTTCGCCTTGCCGTCGAGATATACCACCCGGTTCTTTATCTGCAGGGTCTGTCCGGGCAGTCCCACGCATCTCTTCACGTAGTTCTCGCGACGGTCGGCGGGCCGGGTGATGATTTCCCCGTATTCATCTGGATGGGAAGCGATGTAGCTACGCCCCATGCGATACACTTCGGCATAGTATTCGCGCTGCTGCAACAGCGTCAGCGAGTCGGGTTCGGGATGGTTGGGCCACAACTGTTCGCCTATGCCGTAGCATATCAGGTAGAAGTCTTGTGCCTGGTACATGGGGGCGCTGCACAGGGTGTCGCCCGAAGGATAGTTGAACACTACGATATCGTTGACCTTGATGTTGCCCAGTCCCTTCACGCGGCGGTACTCCCATTGCGGCCATTCTATGTATGACTTGCAGTTCAGCACGGGCAGGGTGTGCTGTGTCAGCGGCATGGTGAGCGGAGTCTGCGGCACGCGCGGACCGTAGCTTACCTTGCTCACAAACAGGTAGTCGCCCGTGAGCAGTGACTTCTCCAGCGAACTGGAGGGGATGACATAGTTCTGGAAGAAGAACAGGTTGATGAAATACACCGCCACCAAGGCAAACACGATGGCATCCACCCATGACATGAGGAAGCGCACGGGGCCTTCTGCCTCGCGCCACCACTGCCATCTTATCTTCTTGGTGATATACACGTCGAAGATGAAGGGCGTAACCAGCAAGCCCCACCAGCTGCCTACCCAGTATAGGAATACGAGATAGAGTATCAGCACGATGGCAAATTTGAGCCATTGCAGGCGTTGGTCCTTTGTTTTTTTCATAACAATACGAGATTATGGGTGCGCATGTGAAACCGATGGCACCGGAGTTCTTGTTGTGTGAAATCAGAATTGAAACATGTCGCTGATGGTGAGCAGACCGCTGTGGGTGGCTGTAAACTCGGCTGCCAGTACGGCACCCAAAGCAAAGCCCTGGCGCGAGTGGGCGTCGTGGGTGATGGTGATGCAGTCGGCATCGGAGTTGTATGTGATGCTGTGGATGCCGGGCACCTCGCCTCTGCGGATGCTGTCGATGGACAGGGCATCGGCGGGAGCGTCGGCGGCAGGAGTCACCGAACCGTCGGGGTTGGTAACATTACCTACACACCACTGTTGCTTGCGGTCAAGGTTATCGGTTATCTCTTCTGCCAATGTGATGGCGGTACCGCTGGGATGGTCCAGCTTGTGCACGTGGTGCACCTCTTCCATCCTCACATCGTATTGGGGGAAGTCGTTCATGATACGTGCCAGATAGCGGTTCACTGCCGAGAAGATGGCTACTCCGATGGAGAAGTTGGACGCCCAAAACAGGGTTTTCCCTCCCTCGCCGCAAAGGCGTCTCACCTCGTCGCCATGCTCTTTCATCCAGCCTGTGGAGCCGCTCACTACCTTCACGTCCTTGGCAAATGCCTTCAGATAGTTGCCGTAGGCAGCCTGCGGAGCGGTAAACTCGATGGCTACGTCAGCCGAGGCAAAAGCTTCACTCTCAAAATCCTGTTGATTATCAATGTCGATAATGCTTACAATCTCATGGCCGCGGCTTAGGGCTATCTGCTCTATCATCTTGCCCATCTTGCCGTAGCCGATTAGTGCTATTTTCATATAGAGTATAATGTATAGTATAATGTATTTACTTCGTGCAAAGGTACTGATTATTGGCTATATGCGTGCAAAAGATGCACTTTTTCACATTTTTATACTTTATTTTCAGTTGGCAGTCTTATTTGAGTGCAGTTTTATGATCCTGTTATAGGGAATTCCTGCCAAGAAAACTGTTTTTATCTTTTCTTTTTTGTATTTTTGTGGTCAGCAATGCGAGTGAGGAGGATAAAGGAAACGCACAAGCAGCATAATGAAAGATGATGAACGACAATTTTGACATACGGCAGGAGGGGAGCGCGAGCACCGAGAAGGAGTTTGAGAATGCCTTGCGACCGTTGCAGTTCTGCGACTTCAGCGGACAGGCCAAGGTGGTGGAGAATCTGGAGGTGTTTGTGGAGGCTGCCAAGTATAGAGGGGAGCCTTTGGACCATACGCTCTTGCACGGGCCTCCGGGATTGGGAAAGACCACGCTGAGCAACATTATTGCCAACGAACTGGGTGTGGGATTCAAGATTACCAGCGGTCCTGTACTCGACAAGCCCGGCGACCTGGCAGGCATATTGACCTCTTTGGACAGGAATGATGTGCTGTTCATAGACGAGATTCACCGTCTCTCGCCTGTGGTGGAGGAGTATCTCTATTCTGCCATGGAAGACTATCGTATAGACATCATGATAGACAAGGGACCCTCGGCACGCTCCATCCAGATTGACCTCAACCCCTTTACCCTGGTGGGAGCCACCACCCGGAGCGGACTGCTCACGGCTCCGCTCAGGGCGCGTTTCGGCATCAACATGCACCTGGAATACTACGAGCCCGATACCCTGCAGCATATCCTGAAGCGCTCGGCAAGCATCCTCAAGGTGCCCATCGACGATGATGCCGCCTTGGAGATAGCGCGTCGCAGTCGCGGTACGCCCCGTATTGCCAATGCCCTGCTCCGACGTGTGCGCGACTTTGCGCAGGTAAAAGGTTCGGGGCGTATTGATATGACCATCACCCGACTCTCGCTCTCGGCACTCAACATCGACCAGTACGGACTGGATGAGATTGACAACAAGATACTGCTTACCATCATCGACAAGTTCAAGGGTGGTCCTGTGGGCGTGGGTACTATTGCCACTGCCATCGGAGAGGATGCCGGTACCGTGGAAGAGGTGTATGAACCTTTCCTTATCATGGAGGGATTCATCAAGCGTACTCCCCGCGGGCGCATGGTGACAGAACTGGCTTACAAACACTTCGGGCGCAATCCCTATCAGGGAAATATCATGTCTCCCGGTCTGTTTGATTAAGGTATTTAACTGAAAAAGAAGAGGAAGAATGAAGAATACCGCTGTTTTTGTGGGCAGTTTTGACCCTTTTACCATCGGGCATCATGATATACTGAGGCGTGCCCTGCCACTGTTTGACCGCATTGTAGTAGGTGTGGGGGTGAACGAGCATAAACAATGTATGTATTCTGCCAAAGAAAGGGTAGAGCGCATTGCCGCCCTTTATGCCGATGAACCTAAGGTGGTGGTGGAGCAATACTGCGAACTGACGGTGGATTTTGCCCGCAGACATGAGGCAGGCTTCATCGTCAAAGGAGTACGTAGCATGAAGGACTTTGAGTATGAGCGCGAACAGGCTGACGTGAACAGGCAGATAAGCGGCATAGATACCCTGCTGCTGATTGCCTCGCCGGCACTGGCATCCGTGAGTAGCAGTGTGGTGCGCGAACTGTTGCACTATGGCAAGGATGTGAGTGCTTTTCTGCCCTGACGTAGATTTAAGACTGGCGCAGCAGGGCAAGTGCCTCGTTTTCGGCGGCTTCCATGATT